>JASHVA010000140.1 GCA_030039715.1 Thermoplasmata archaeon
TCGCCCGGACCGGCGCGGTCGATCGCCTCGACCGGCTTCGCCCAGTCGCCGTCCCGCGTCACGACCGTGACCGCAGGGCCGGCCACGCGAACGTTCCGGTCCTTGAGGTGGGGGACGATCCCGTGCATCGCGCCCTTGCGCTGGAGGGCGTCCGTGACGTTGGGGCTCGAGACCTTGAGGAAGGCGGCCCGGATCTCGTCGCCGCCGTACCGACGGAAGTGCTCGGTGGCCACCGCGCGTTGCGTAGCGATCGCCTCGCGGATCTGGCGTGTCGCCTCCGCGATGTGGGGACTCTTCGTGATCGCGCCGCCCACGATCAGGATCTGAGCTCCGGCCTTGACGGCCCCCGCCACCGACTCGGAGTTGAGACCGCCCGCGACGGCGACCGGAATGGGGGAGTCCTTCGCGAGCTCGGCGAGGAGCGCGAACGGGGTCTTCGCCTGCATCTGCATGTCGATCCCGACGTGCCAGCAGACCGCGGCGGCACCGAGCTCGGCCGCCCGCTTCGCTCGGGCGATCGGGTCCGCGACGCCGAGGAGGTCGACGACGATCTCGGCGCCGTAGAGCTCCCCTCCCCGGACCCCGTCCGCGATGGTGTCGTCGTCCGCGGCGCCGAGGATCGTGACGAGGTCGGCGCCGGCCTTGGCGGCGATCTCGACCTCGAAGGCACCGGTGTCCATCACCTTCATGTCGGCGACGATCCGCTTGTCGGGGAACGACTTCTTCAGCTCGCGGACGGCGTCCAGCCCCTCGCTCTTGATGAGCGGCGTCCCGGCCTCGACCCAGTCGGCGCCCCCCTCCACCGCCTCCTTCGCGGCGGTCACGGCGCGGGAGAGGTTCTCGAAGTCGAGCGCGACCTGAAGAACGGGGCGGTCGAGGCGCATTGCCGATAGCAGAAAGTGTCCCGTAATAACCGTGGCCGGCCGTCACCGGGGGCCGTGCCTCGGTCGAACGGAGCCCGTCTGCGGCTGATCCACGGCGACGCGCGACGACTGGACCCGGTCGCCACGGGGTCCGTCCATCTCGTGGTCACTTCGCCGCCGTACCCGATGATCCCCCAATGGGACGGGCTCTTCCGCCGGCTGGGCGCGACCGACTATGCGGGGATGCTCCGGGTGCTCTCCGACGCGTGGGAGGAGTGCCACCGCGTCCTCGTGCCCGGCGGGATCCTCGCCGTGAACATCGGAGACGCCCTGCGGACGACCGACGGCGAGTTTCGGCTCTGGCCGAACCACGCGCACACGCTGTCGGCCGCGGAGTCGATCGGCTTTCGACCGCTGCCGTACATCCTGTGGAAGAAGCCGACGAACAAGCCGAACGCTTTCCTCGGTTCGGGGTTCGTCCCGCCGAACGCCTACGTCACGCTCGACTGCGAGTACGTGCTCCTCTTCCGCAAAGGTCCGCTGCGCCGGCTCCCACCGCACGACCCGGCGCGGGCCGCCAGCCGATACTCTCGCGCGGAACGCGACCGGTGGTTCAGCCAGGTCTGGGCCGACATCAAGGGGGCCCCGCAGCAGAGCGCCCGAGGCCGCAGCGGCGCCTTCCCCGCGACCGTCCCGGAGCGTCTCGTCCGGATGTTCTCCCTCGTCGGCGAGACCGTCCTCGACCCGTTCGCGGGCACCGGGACCACGGCCCGGGCCGCCCTGGAGGCCGGCCGTCAGGCGATCGCGGTGGAGTGGGACGACGTGACCTACCGGGAGCTCCACGCTCGGGCGCGCCGCGAACGGTGGGGCGAGATCACTCCGGGGGGAGCGCGCGGGGGCGCGCGCGGTGCGCGACCTCGTCGTCGACGGCCTGCCGGAGGTACTGGAGCGCGGACGGGCTGAGTCGGTCGAGGTGGAGCAATAGGTAGTGCAGGTAGAGCCGCTCGGGCCGGTGGGACGGCCCGGGGGCGTGTGGGGGGTTTCCCGGACCCCCCTCGACCTCGGGCCGATGGCGTTCGAGCGTCTCCCGGTGATGTTCGTGCTCGGCCCCGTGGTAGCTCCGGCCGACCTCGCCGACGAGCGGCGGGTAGACGTGAGCGACCGGGTCGTAGACGACCGCCTCGGGCGGGGGCCGGCGGGGTGGCGAGGCCCAAGGTGGTCGTTCGGAAGCCGCGGGCGGGGCGGCCTTGCCTTCGAGGTACGGGTGGACCGGCCGGCTCGGGTCCTGGAGCTCCCCGATCGGGCGACCGGCGACGTCCTCGACGATCGACTTCAGGTTCCAGCTCGTTTTGCGACGGGCCGGGCCCGCGGACGTCGCTTCCGCGTCCACGGAACGTCGTCCGTCCGCGCCCTCATAAAGGCGCCTCTGGACCCGCACCGGCTGTCGGCGGGGAGCTCCCGAACGAGGCCGACAGGAACCTCAGTTCGGGGGTCGAAGCGACGACGGCGAGCGGGAGGTGGAGGTCGCCGACCCGCCAGAGCGATTCGGAGTAGCCGAACTGCTGGGGCAACCGAGCCTTCGGGAGCCACTCCGCCTCCGCCGCGGTGAGCCCGAAGAACGCCCGAGCGTCGGCCGAGACCTCGGGGAGGCGCAGGAACGCGGTCGCGTAGAGGTTGCGCAGGGTCGCCCGACCCTCGGGCGTCAGGAGGAAGTCGTCCGGCGCCTGGCTGACGAGCAGCACCCCGGCGGCGAAATGCCGCACGTGACGGACGACGCGGTCGAGGAATTCGGCCGTCGCACGGCTGCGCACGAGGAGATGGGCCTCGTCGATGAGGAGGATCTTCTCTCCCGGCCGGGAGCGCAGGCGTCCGTAGGCCCAGTCGAGGAGATAGGAGAGGTGGAAGGCCAAGTGGTCCTCCGGGACCCCGCGGAAGTCGACCGACACCGGTCCGCTCCCCTCCGCGAGCGTCGTCGGCCCGTTGAGTCGGCCGAGGGACCCCGAACGGAACACCTCGAGAAGGCGCGGGAGCCGCCCCGTCTCCCGCGGTCCGCGCTCGACCTCCCCGAGGAGGTCGTCGAACGTCGGGACCTCGGGCCCCCGGGCGTAGAGCCGGCTCACCGCGGTGTCGAGCGCGACCGTCTCGAGGTCGTCGAGGCTGGGAAAGAGCGCGCGGAGCATCGCACCCACGCGGGCGGCCTTCTCCCTCCGGTCCCCTCCCGTGGTCACCGGATCGAGCGGGTTCAACCGGCCGCGGCCCCCCGCGGCGATCGGGATCACCGAGCCGCCCAGGGATCGGACGAGGCCGGAGAACTCTCCGAGGGGGTCGAGGATCGTGAACTCCACCCCGGGCCGCATCCATCGGGTGCGCAGGAGAAGGAGGCCGGCGGTGAACGTCTTCCCGGAGCCGGTCGTGCCGAAGATCCCCCACGAATGGCTGGAGTGCTTCCAGCGGTCGAGGAAGACCGGACTCGCGTCCGAGAGCGCGAGCCCGACCAGCACTCCGCCGGGCTCGAGCACGCTCTCGTCGGCGAACGGGTAGAGGGACGCGACCGCGTCGGTCGGCAGGGTCTGCCAGTACCCGGTGGGACGGGGTTCCGTTCCCGAGAGCGAGGGGGGCCGGAGGGTCGCTCCGACCTCGTACCGGGGGATCCGGCTCCGGAATCCCAGCACGGCGAGACGCTCGGCGAGCCGTGAGCGGACCGCCTCCACGCCCGGACGCGAGGTCGACCCGGCGACGAGGCGCAGTCCGACCTTCCAGAGCTCCTGGGTCCGCCGGGCGAGCGCCCGTCCGACGTCTTCCGCCGCGGTCCGCTCCGCCTCCAGCTCCGGCGTCTCGGTCCCTCCGCCCCCGCCGCTCAGCTCCGCCTCCGCCACGGTCCGGGCGCCGTGGACGATCTCGAGCGCCCGCTCGGTCGGGATCCGGTGGAGTTCGCACGTCAGGTCGAGGGGCTCGGTCGTCGGGAGGAGCCGGCCGAGGAATCCGAACGGCAGTTCCGCCGGGAACTGGCGGAGCAGGAGCGGGGCACGGTACGTCCGTCCGCCGCGCCACCACGTGGCGTGCTCCCGAGGACCGTCCGAGTCGTCCGTCACGGAGCCTCCGCGACCGCCCCGAACCTCACGGCGCCCTCGGTGCGTTCCCGCCACCACATCGGGAGCCACGAGCCGGCGAGCGCGAGGCCGCGGGCCGCCGACCACGGCTCCGGCAGGAAGAGGAACGCCGCCACTCCGGCTCCCACGATGGCGAGGGCGAGGGCCGTCGCTCCCGATGCCACGGTCCCGACCGCCCGGCGGTGCGCTCGGGCGGCGGCCCAGCCGGCTCCCGCGAGCGCCGCGAGCGCGGCGACCAGCCCGTCGAGGTACGGCGCGACGAGGGCGAGGGCGCCTGCGACGATCGCCAGTCCGACCGCCGTCCGGAACGTGTCGAGTTCGACCGCCCTCCAGCGGTCGGGGAGGGGGCGCCGCCGGCGGCTCCGGGTCATGCCCAACCCCACCGGCGCGCCGCCTCGAGGAGCGCGCCGTCCCGCAGCCGCACGGCCGAGATCCCGAGTTCGTCGAGCCGTTCCGCAAGGGCGGCGGCGCGGCGTTCGAGGTCCGGCACGGCATCCGGTCCGACGCGTTCCGTACCGAGCGCGAGGTAGACCCGCCGGACCCGGCGCCTCCGGCAGATCATCCGGACGAGCTCCGAGTAGGCGGCCCGGGCCGCCGCGTCCGGTCCCGCTTCCTCGGGCGGAGGCGGCACGAGGGAGCGGGACCGCATGGGGACCGTGAACACCCAGAACGCCAGCGCCCCGTCGAGCGACCGCAGCACGGAGCGGAACGAATCGAAGCGACGTGCGAGCTCGACCGGTGGAAGATAGCTGATCGGGGTCCCGCCGGTGCCCAGGATCGCGAGCTGCCGCTCTTCTCCGAGAGGCACGAGCCCCTTCCGAAGCTGCGAGCGCAGACCCGGGTCGGTCATGGGGCCCGCTCCCGATCGGATCCGGAAGGTCCAGCGGACGAAGGCGAACGCGCGCTCGTCCAGTGCCTCTCCCTCGGAGCGGACGACGCAGGCGGCGAATCCCGCGAGTACGACGCCCAGCCAGAGGTACGGCCCCGTGAACGGTGCGACGACCGCCCCGACGGCCACGTAGGTGACGAACCGCAGCGCGTCGCGTGCGGAGGCGAACGGTCCGAGTCGAAGGCGGCGGTCGAACCGCTCCGGCAACGTGACGACCGGCGGCCCCTCCTCCGCGTCGGACATCTCATCTCGCTCCTCCGGACCCCACCGGTGGGAATCGGCCCGGGCCGGAGCCGCCGCGCGCCGCGTCCGCGATGTGCCGGACGAGGTGGGCCGCACCGTGCCCGACCAGCTGGGCCGCCGCGAGCGGCATCGCCGCCGGTGCGCTCGCCGACCCCGCGGCCTTCAGC
>JASHVA010000141.1 GCA_030039715.1 Thermoplasmata archaeon
GCAGGTGATCGACGTGACGACCGAGGAGCACCTGTGGACGGCCAAGTACGACGACGACCTCGACGACATCTTCTCGGTCCAGAGCGACATCGCGGCGAAGGTCGCGACCGCCCTCCCCGGGAGCCTCGCGCGAGGCCGGGCCCCCGTGCCCGAGCTCGAGAAGCCGAAAGAGACCGAAGCGTACCTCTCGTACCTCCAGGGCCAGTCGCTGATGTGGAAGCAGGACGAGGCCTCCCTCCGCCAGTCCCTGCGTCTCTTCCAGAAGGCGCTGAAGCTGGATCCCGCGTTCGCCCGAGCGCACGCGGGCATCGCTCGCGCGTACATCGGCCTCGGCTCGGAGGGGTACATCTCCTGGATCGACTCGATCAAGCAGGGCATCGTGGCGGCCGAGCGCGCGATCGCCATCGACCCCGACCTCGCCGAGGCCCATGGGTTACGGGCCGAGCTGGCGTTCATGGGGGACGATCTCGCCGACATCCTCCACCGGGAGGTTCGGCGGGCCTTGGAGCTGAATCCCAATCTGGCCCAGGCCCACAGCATGTTGAGCGCCCTCGCCGGGTCGCTGGGGGTACTGGAGACGTACGTGACGCAGGCCGAGGAGGCGTACGCCCTCGACCCGCTCTCGCCGGTCACGATCCGCTCGCTCGGAAACGCGTACTTCTTCACGGGTCGGTACGAGGAGTGCATCGCGCACTGGAAGAAGAACGTCGAACGGGCGCCGCTCGAGTGCAGCCGGGGCATGGCGGACTACTACATGTTCTCCCGAGAGTTCGAAAAGGCGGAAGCCTCCGTCCGGGAGCTCGAGCGCATCGCCCCGGGGAGCGACTACGCTCGCCTGTGCCGCGGATACCTCGCTGCTCTCCAGGGGGACCGGGCGACGGCGATGCAGGTCATCGCGAAGCTCAGCGAGGCTCCCGGCGAGGGGTACTCTCGCCAGGTCTCCTCCCTCGGCTTCATCTACTTCGCGCTCGGCGACATGGACCGGTACTTCGAGTACATGTCCCGCGCCGCGAGGGATCACACGCTCCAGCTCATCCGCGTCCGGCTGTCGCCGATGCTGGCCTCGGCTCGGAAGGACATCCGCCTCTTGGAACTGCTCGCGACGTACGCCCGACCGACCCAGCCGGTGAAGTAACGGATTGGACCGGGTGCGCGGGTCCCCCCCGACGCAAATTGCTTCTGGTGGCGAGACCCTGCCTTTTCGATGAGCTGGGAACCCTCGCCCCCGCCCTTGGAGTGGGTTCCGGCGGAGAACCGATGGTGGTTCTACCGATGTGTGGCCCCCGTCGTCGTCGCCACGTGCGCCATCGGCACGCTCGTGGCACTGAACGCGCTTTCGCTTCCACCGGCGAGCCTGGGGTGGCAGGTCCTGCAGGCCCTGGGAGTGGGGATGGCCGTTCTGGCCGGGTATGTGGTGGTCGCTCTCTTCCCCTCCGTGCGCCGGCTGGGGATCTCCCCGTTGGGAATCGTGGTCGGTGGGACCTTGCTGGACACCAGCTACTCCTGGTCGGACGTCAAGCAGGTGACTCGAACCGAGGTCCGGCGAGCCGACTGGTCTTCCGTGCGCGTCGAGGTGCGGACCCGTCTTCGCCTGAAGAGCGGGATATTTGCGAGCGAGATCACGCTCACGCCGGTACAAGGAGATCGCCTGGCGCGGTTCCTCCGGCTGCCCTCGGGCGAGCGGAGCGGTACCCTTCCGTCGGAGAGGGCCCTGCGTAGCTGAAATGGGTACTGCAGCTCCTTCCGCACTGTAAATCGGAAGATCGCGGATTCCGGCAGGTAGAAGCCTAGGCTCGCACTCTAGTCACTCCGAGGTCGCCCGTGAGCTCCGCCCGGAGTGACATTCGGTCGCGGCGGTGGTTCGTCCCGGTGGTCGTCGCGACCGCCACCATCGCCATCATAGGCGGCGCAGCGACCGGACTGGTCGTGTGGAGGGACTCTCTACCCTGTCAGCCCGGACCCGTGTACCACGCGGGAGGCGGACGACCCTGCCCCGGACCTCCAACTCCGAATCCCACGACGCTTTTGGCAGCCAACACCACATTCACCGTGAGCCCCGGGCAGTTCGACTTCTTCCAGTTCGTTCCGAGCGAAGCGTCGATCGCGAACCTGACCGGCTGGTTCACCGCATCACAGACAGTTGCGATCCTCGTCCTGACCCTGTCCGAGTTCGAAAACTACAGCGCTCCGCCCGTTAGCTTCGACTGCGTCGTGGGGGAGTGCTTCGCCACGGGCAACGTCACCACCGGAGAGGTCGAGGCCTTTCTACCGGTGTACTCCTCTCCCGCAGCCTTCCCGACCCCGAGCCCGTGGTGTCTCGTGATGCAGAACATGAACGCGACCGAGGTCGCCTACGTCACCTGGACTTCCAGCCTCGTCGCGACCTACGTCGATGTCGAAGCGTAGTTACCGACGGGGTCGTGGCCTCGATATAGTGGAGTGGAGCTTCCGCTGAAGCATGATGCTCCCCGGGCTCGTTTCGATTGCGTTCTACCGAAAGCGACCGACCTGGGCTCAGATCGGATGGGGCCTCCTCTTCACCGTCGTCGCGTCGGGTCTCATCGGCTACTTTCAGTTGTACGGAACTTCACGGGCCTGGGAGAACGCCCTCGTCGCGGTCTTCCTGGGAGTTCTGCTGTATGCAGCGATCCTGTTCTACCTTGTGTACTTCTATATCCCGAAGATGGAACGCGTGCGCGCCCCTCCCGCCCGTTCCGCTCCCCCGCCGTGACTCCACGAATCCGGCGCGTTCGCTTGGCTGTTCTCGAGCGCCCCGATGGCCGCAATCGCTAGTGCACGTTGTCGGGGACGTTCGCTTCTGGGGGCCCCGGACTCTCGATCGCGCCCTGCCCGTGTCCGCGCTCCGACTCTCGGGCGAGTCGTTGCCAGTTTCGGAAGACGTAGCGGTGCACTTGTTTCAGACCGAGACGCAGTTCCAATCTCCGGAGTAGCGAGTAGTCCGCCGTGACTTGCACTCGGGTCTTCCGATAGACCGCGACTCCGCTTGAGGTCGGCTCCAAGTCAAACGAATCCTCGATCAGCTGGATGCCTTTCGCAGAAGGCAGGTCGTTCGTCTCCATTCGGAACGATAGCCTACGGCCCGGCTCCCACTCCAGGATGCGCTGGTGAACCGTCCCCTGGTCGGAGACGCACTCCCTCTCCGCTCCCACGCCCCCACCCGCCGGGAGCCGGCACTCGAGCGGCTGCGGCACTCCCAGCTTGAAGAGCAACGAGTTCGAACGATCCATCCGCGAGTTGCCGAGCAACGGCCAGACATCTTGCGCCCGGCTCGCGAAACGACGGCGAGTTCGGATCACGAGCGTCCGGCCGGACGGAGCCGCCACAGTGGTGCCATCGGCTCGCGCTCACTTAACAGCGCACCCGAGGTCATCGCCTGGTGGCGGGCAG
>JASHVA010000142.1 GCA_030039715.1 Thermoplasmata archaeon
CTCGACGGCAGGTACTGGCTGAGGTTCGCGAGGAACCCGTCGTAGTAGAGGCCGCCGGCGAAATCGCTCGCCCCGATCAGGACGTCGGGGGCCTGGCCCGCCAGCGCCGCGGCGACGTAGTTGGAGGGGGACGGGGTCGTCTCGTTCACCCAGCTCACGACCTGGCAGCTGTGCGCCGCCTCGTACTGGCTGACGGCGGAGGAGAACGCCGGGAACTCGGTCGAAGAGAAATCCTGCCAGACGTTGATCGTCTCGGTCGTCGAACAACCGGACGTGGTGTTGCCGGTGCCGCCGCCGCCACCACCGCCCCCTCCACCGCCGCCGCCGCCCCCGCCGCCGCCCTTCGAGGTCGTCGACGGCCGCTCGTAGGTGTAGTAAACGAATCCGGCGGCGATCACGATCACGACGATCGCGACGACCCCGACGTTCCGCAGGAGATGCGACTGGCGCCGTCTCGGACCGCGGGGCCCGGACGGGGTCGGAGGGGCCGAGGAGGTGGGAGTTCCCGAGCTCGAGGGGGTCGCGGTGCTGGCGCTCGCAGAAGTAGAGGACGGCAAGGCCATGTGGGGCGAACGGCACGGCCGTATTCAAGGCTTTTGAAAATATGCGAAGCGACCGTCCGTCACCGTACGAATCCGAAGCTTAACCGGGCGATCGAAGGGGTTGCGGTTTGCCCCGGAGGACGCACCCGCCGGCGGCTAGGCCCACGGCCGGGGACCCCGCGGCCCCAAGGGGAGAGGTCGAGCCTATTCGTTCTCCCCGCTCGCCGGCGGTTCCCCTTCGGGCGCCTCCGACGACGTCCCCTCGGACGATTCGCCGCTCCCTCCCGGGCTCCACGCCTTCGGGGGGCTCGAGCCGGTGTTCCCGGAGTCCCCACCGCCCGAGCGACCGCGGGTCGCCGCGACCACCCAGCCGATGAGGGCGATCACGATCACGACCCCGAGCGTCGCCCAGACCCACAGCGGTACCGTGTTGGTGGTGACGTTGTTCGTGACGGTCGTGTTGACGTACCGGACGATCGTCTTCACCGGCGGCGGCGCCGTCGTCGTGATCGTCGGCGGCGTGTAGATCGCGCCGACCGAGATCGGCAGGAAGAAGACGTTCCCGGGGCCCGCGCTGCTCGTGAAGCCGACGTACGCGGAGTAGCTGCCGGCGCTCCCGGCGATGAGCACGCTCGGCGAGGTGTCCGCCCCGTCGGACGTGATCTCGGTCAGCGTCGCCGTGGCCGTCCCGTTCCCCGTCGGGGTCGCGACGAAGATGTTCGATCCCGTCGAGTTGCCGAGCGCGAGCGCCACGACCACGCCGTCGTTCGGAGCCGCCGCGAGCGCGAGGGCCGACGCGGTCGCCCCGCTCGGGAAGCTGGCCGAGAGGATCGTCTCCGAGCCGATCGTCACGTTGTCGTCCCCGGGGACGAACGAGATCGCGACCGGCACGACCGTGACGCCCGTGGCGGTGGCGTAGGCGAGGAACGAGGTCGTACCGCCGACGGCGAGGCCCACGGCGGTCGCGCCCAGGTCGGCCGTCGCGAGGGCGAAGCCGCCCGGCGGCCCGATCGTCACGGTCCCGCCGATGTCGAGCGCGAGGAGGTACGTGCCGTTGGCGTAGGCGAGCGCGGCGGCCTCGATCGGTCCCGCGGCGGTCCAGGTGTCGTAGGAGTCCGCAGCGACGTTGAACAGCACGGCGTTCGAGCCGTTCCAGGCGAAGAGGACCGGAGTCCCGCTGCCGCCGGCGGCGAGGCCCTGCGGCACGAACGCCAGGTTCGCGATCACGCTCGGCGTCGTCCAGGTCACTCCGTCCGTCGAGGTCGACTCGAAGATCTCGGAACCGAAGGCGTAGAAGCCGTACGGGTCGCCCGAGACGTTCACGATCGACGAGGCGCCGAGGGTCACGACCTGCGAGCGGTTCACCGAGAGCAGCGGCAGGGAGATCGCGTCCAGCGTCGCGAAGTGGCTCGCCGTGTAGGTCGAGAGGAGCGCCTGCTGCGTGAGCGACGCCCCCTCCCCGACGACCGCCGGGGCGATGTAGCTGAACACGTACGGCGCCTCGTCGTTCGTGGCGCCGCCGCCCTGGTAGTCGGAGGCGGCTCCGACGTTCACGGTGTCCCAGCCGTTCGTGGCGTAGCCGTCCTGGAAGCCGGCCACGATCGTGTAGGTGTACGACGTGATCGCGCTGCCGATGATCGACGTCTGGACGTCGATCGAGACCGTCCGGTCCGGCTGCGAAATGTTCGTCCCGTGGTAGTTGGTGCCGACGATGACCCCGCTCGAGTACGACACTCCGGTGGAGCTCTCGACGTAGCTATTCGACGCCCAGCCCGCGGCCTGGATCGCCCACGCCCACGCCGAGTCGCTGGAGAGGTTCACTTGGACCCCCGGTAAGCCGGCCGTGGTGCCTGCGACACCGGGCTCGTGGACGTAGATGTCGATGATCGGCTGGGAGAAGCCGTTCGGTCCGCTGAAGACGTTCGACAGGTTGCCGAACGTGATGTTGAACTGGACCGTGTAGTCGTTCGCGGAGACGTTCACCCACTGCATGTCGACCGACCCCGGAGGATAGTCGGGGTTCCCGCCGGGCGCCTCGGTCGGGTAGGTGTACGTTCCCGGCCCGTTGCTCGGCGACGGGTTGTGGATGGTCGACACTGGCGTGAGGATCGCGAGGGCCGCGGGCACCGTGACGGTGAGGGGACCGAGCCAGCTCGTCGCGTCCCCCGTCGTCGCGTTCACGGCAGCGATCATGAACTCCACGCTGTCGCCGGGGACCATGCCGAGGTCGGAGAGTGGCACCTCGAGCTGCAGCATACCGCCCACGAACGCGTCCTGCGCGGTCGTGGAGGAGTAGGTCCACGTTCCGGCGGCCGACGTGGTGTCGAAGAGCTCCATCGACGCGCTGCCGCTCGGCGTGACCGACGACCCTTCGATCGTCGCCTCGCTCGTCGCGGCGAATCCGAACGGCGTGGTGCCGACCTCGAACGCCGCGTCGGGGATCGCGAGGGTCTCGAGGTTCCCGGCTCCGGGGTTCGCCGGAGAGAAGAAGACGTCGAGGTCGTTCGAAGCGGCCGTGAAGAAGTTCGGCGCGATATACGACGACGTCGGTCCGTTCACCGCGACCGAGAAGAAGAGGTCGTCCGCGTCGAACGAGTAGTACGCGGTCGAGATCGTCCCCGAGTTCGACGCCGTGAGGCCGCTCGATTCCTCGTAGGCCCCCGTCCAAGCGTCGTTGTTGTTGACCGAGTAGCCGGTCCCGCCCGTGAACGACGAGGTCGTGTAGAGCGACCCCGTGAGCACCGGCGTGTCGGAGGCGTTCGTCCCCCAGACGGTCGGGGTCACCGGCGGCACCCAGGAGCTCGCGAGGTACGGGGTCAAGGGGAGGCCGAGCACGGTCAGCGCCGTGCTGAGGTCCGTCCGGAACTCCGTCTCGAAGACGTAGGCGTTCTGCGAGGTCAGGCTCTCGTCATCCGGGTCGAACGAGAACGTGATGTCCGAGCCTTCGGCGAGGTAGATCGCGGTCCACGCCTCCGTGTACTTTCCTTCGGGGGTCGTGGCGTTCCAGACCCCGAGCTGCGGGTAGTCGTTGTACGGGCTGAGCTGGGAGAGGTTCTCCGGCTGGGTGAGGTCGTTCGTGGTCCCGTACGCCTGCACCTCGGAGCGGACCAGCGTCAGCTGCTGCCAGTAGGAGTCCTGCGGCGCATGACCGGCCCACTGTCCGAGGTACTCATTGATCCCCGAGCCGGTCGGCTCCGGGTTCCAGGAGCCGATCGGGAGGTTCGAGAGCGTCGGAAGGTCGGGGTGGGTCGCGATGTACTGCTGGACCGTCGTCGAGGTGACCCAGGAGCTGTTCTGCGCCAGCGCCGTATAGAGGTCCTGGAGGAACGGGACCGCGTCCTCAGGGAACGGACTCTCGAACATCCAGTTCTCGCCGTCCAGCGCGACGGTGACGAGCGTGTTGTTGTGGTCGGAGTTCGGGATCGTTTCCTCGACGTTCCTGAGGTAGGCCATGAACTCGTCGACCGCCGCCCAGGAGCCATCGGCCTGCGCGGTCGAGCCGTAGTTGAAGCCCCAGTCGTTGGAGACCGACTCGTCCCGGAACACCATGACGGTAGAGTTCGCGTTCGTGCCCGTCGGGCCCTCGACGCGGTACGGGGTGTAGAGGTTCTCCATCTCCTGCGCGGTCGGGTTCGTCACGCCGGCCGGCGTGCTGATGCCCGCCTCGGCGAGGGTGTTCTCGGAGGAGGAGGTCCAGCTGTAGCCGGACTCGTTGATCGGGAGAACGGTCGCCTCGGAGACGGCCTGCTCCGAGCTCCAGAGGCCGGTGGGGTACTGCCCGAAGATACTGTCGTAGAGGTCCCGGCCGATGTTCAGCTGGGCGATCGTGTCGTTCGTCCACACGCCCTTCTCCACCGCCTCCCCGTTCGCGTCGGTCCAGTTGTTCAGCTCCAGCAGCGGGAGGATCGGGTGGTCGAACGCGGTGGTCAGGAGCTCGACGTTCCCGCCGCCGCCGTCGTTGAGCATCCGGTCCGCGGCGAAGGCGCTGAGCGCGAGCTGGGCCTCGACCGGGTAGTAGTCGGCGATCGTCGGGAGCTCCGAGAGCGTGAACGACGATTGCTGGTAGAGCGGCTCGAGCGTGGAGTTCGCGTACTGCATCCCGAGCTGGCCCGAGACGATCGGATAGCTCACCGACCAGAGGAAGAACTCGACCAGCGCCTCCGAGAGGTCGGTCGTGTTCATCGTCGCGCCGGACGCGAGCTGCGACTGCTCGATCTGGAAGAGCGTGTCGTAGAGGTTCGCGGCGGGCGTGCCCGCCGAGTAGACCCAGAGGGGCGTGTTGAACGCGATGTCGAACTCGAGCGCCTGCGCCACGGTCGTCGAGTTCCAGTCGGGGCTTCCGACCACCGACCCGAGGAACGAGTCGCCGTAGTGCGTGATCTCGTAGTAGACGGAGTTCGACCACTGCGAGCTCGGGATGTACGCCGCCTGGAGGTAGCTGTTGTTGTAGTACCCGGCGGCGATCGCCTCCATCTGGTAGAGGAGCGAGCCCGAGAGCGAGTAGGTGACGTTGACCGAGGGCGCCTCGCCCGCGATGATCGCCTGCTCCGCGTACTCCTCGAGGTGGACGACCGTCCAGGGGAGGTAGTACGAGGTCGAGTCGATCGACTCGTAGAACGGCTGGTGGTCGTTGAAGATGATGTCGACGCTGATCGGGATCGTCGGCGGCGCGATGCTCGACGCGATGTTGAGGTTCGGCGCGAGAAGGGAGAACGTGTTGTTGACCTCGAAGTTGATCAGCGAACTGCCGTCGTTGTACTGGCCGATCTGGTCGTACGGCGCGCCCATGCCGACCCAGGCGTCGCCGCCCGCGACGAACGCGGAGACCTCGAGACCGGCCGGTCCCTGGAGACCCGAAGGGAAGAGGCCGGTCCACGGGATCGCGACCTCGTACCCGTCAGGCCCAAAGTCCCAACTGTTGTTGATCGCGACATATGTCTGGCTCGTGGAATCGGAGTCCGCGACGCTCGACGTGACCCGCCAGGCGTTCTCCCCGCTCCAGCCGGAGTTGGACCCGGTAGAGTAGACGGCGGCCAGGTAGTTGATCGGGCTCGTGAAGTTGAAATCGTGGCCGCTCCACGCCGCGAGGCCCGTGATGTTGGTGGTCCCGAGGCCGGACTGCGTCTCGTTCGAGATGAAGAACATGACCGAGTTGCCGGAGGCGCTCGCGTTCAGTCCGAGGAAGAGGTCCGTCGCATTGTACGCCGCGTAGAAGCCGGTGATGTTGTTCGCCGCACCCCACTGCGTCGTGTTCGAGTTGAAGTAGAGCAGGTCGCCGGAGAAGTCGTTCACGACGTTCCCGGTGAACGTGAGGCTCTGGTTCGCGAGCTGGAACGTGTGCTGGACCACGTCGGGTGCGACCACGGAGAACGTGTCGTTGAGGAGGAAGTACGGCTGGGAGCCGCCCGCGTTGTAGGCCCCCTTCTGCGCGTACGGGGCGCCCATGCCGAGCCAGGCGCCTCCGCCCGCGACGACGACGGAGATCTGGAGCCCGACCGAGCCCTGGAATCCTTCGGGGAAGAGGCCGGACCAGTTGATCGCGACCTCGTAGCCGTTGGTCCCCAAGCCCCAGCTGTTGGCGATCGAGACGTTCGTTTGACTCGTCGTGCCCGATTCGTCGACGTTCGACGTGATGCGCCAGACGCCCTGACCGTTCCAGCCGGAGTTCGCGCCCCCGGAATAGACGGCGGCGAGGTAGTTGATCGGGGTCGTGAAGTCGATGTCGTGACCGGACCATGCGGGGAGGTCGGAGATGTTGTTGGTGCCGTAGCCGGAGTTCGTCTCGTTGGAGATGAAGAACATGACGGAGTTGGTGTCCGCCGATCCGTTGAGTCCGAGGAAGAGCTGCGTCGAGTTGTAGGCGGCGTAGACGTTGGTGATGTTGTTCGCCGACCCCCACTGGGTCGCGTTCGAATTATGATAGATGAGATCGCCCGCAAAGTCAGTGATCGGATTACCGGTGAACGCGATATTCGACTCCTGCAGCACGTAGGTCGTGCTGTCGTAATCGGAGTCCGCCGTCAGCCTCGCGGCTGACGCGTGGCTCTCCGCGCTCGAGGCCACGCCGTACGAGGCGGCCAGGAGCACGACCACTGCGATCGCGAAGAGCGCTCGTCCCCGATTCCGACCCAACCGAATCCCGAATTTCGATCGATGCGACGACATGGGGCCCCAAAAGTCTCCGGCGAGCATGGCGGTCCGCCATATCAACATTCCCAAGTTTCTTGCGCGGCGAAAGCCAAAGCTGCGTACTCCGGTCCGCTGCGAAACCCGCTTAAGTCGGAAGCCGATAGGCGGCTCCGCTCGATTCTCGATGGCGGACCTTCGGGACCAGACCCTCGGCTTCCGGCTGCGCCGCGAATGGCCGGCCTACATCTACCTGATTCCCACGACCGTCGTCCTGCTGTTCCTGAACGCCTACCCGGTCGCGTACACCGTCTACATCTCGATGACGGACTTCGGCACGGGCGGCAAGGGCTCGCTGCTGTACTACCACTACATCGGCCTCGCGAACTACGTCACCGCGCTGACGACCAACTCGTCGGTCACGCTCACGCTCCTCGAGAACAGCCTCTTCTGGGCCGCGGGCTCGGTCGCGCTCTTCCTCGCGATGGGCCTCGGCCTCGCGACGGTGATGAACCAGGAGCTGCGAGGCCGCGCCGTCTACCGCACGCTGATCCTGCTGCCGTGGGCGATGCCCGCGTTCATCACGATCCTCGTCTGGTCGAACATGTGGCAGTACGACTACGGGATCATCAACGAGCTCCTCGCGACGGTCGGGATCCGCCCGATCGACTGGCTCGGTCACGCCGACTCGGCCTGGGCGGCCTTGTTCATCACGAATCTCTGGCTCTCGTTCCCGTTCTACACGGTCGTCTTCCTCGCGACGATGCAGGCGATCCCGAAGGACCTCTACGAGGCCGCGTCGATTGACGGCGCGGGGAGCTTCTCCCGCTTCGGCCGGATCACGCTTCCGTACCTCGCGCCGACGATCGTGTTCGTCGGATTGATGGGCTTCCTCTTCACGTTCAACAACTTCTACCCGATCTACCTCATCACGAGCGGCGGTCCCGGGATCTCCACACAGATCTTCATCACCGAGTCCTATAACCAGGCGTTCGGGAGCGTCGGCGCGTCGCCGCACCTCTCGACCGCGGCGCTCTACTCCGTGCTCGATTTCGTGATCATCGTCGCGATCACGGTCGTGGTCGTCTGGCGGACCGACCTCACGAGGAACTGGTTGAAATGAGGCGGCGGCGCGGTCGACGCTGGGTCCGGCTCCTGCGCGCGGCGGCCTCCCACGCCGTCCTCATCCTCGCCGTGGTGTTCGCCCTCTTCCCGATCTACTTCATCGTCATCACGTCGTTCTCGACGATCCCGATCGCCTCGATCACCGCGCAAGTGCTGATCCCGAAGGTCGGCCAGCTCACCTTCGCGAGCTACCGGGCCGCGCTGTACACGCAGTCCCCGGCGTTCACCGCTCTGCTCGAGAACTCGTTGATCTTTGCCGGCAGCGCCGCGGCGATCGGAATGGGCCTCGCGGCGTTCACCGGGTTCGCCCTCTCGAAGTTCAACTTCCCGGGCCGCCGCGCCTTCGTCTACTTCATCCTGATCATCTCGCTCTTCCCGTCGTTCCTTCTGATCATCCCCTACTACTTCATGTTCGCAAAGCTCGACCTCATCGACACCTACCCCGGCCTCATCATCCCGTACTCGGCGGGGGCGGTCGTGTTCAGCGGAATCCTCGTCAAGAACTACATGGACTCGATCCCGGACGACATCGAGGAGGCGGCGCTGATCGACGGGCTCTCCCGGACCGGCGCGTTCTTCCGAGTGCTGATCCCCCTCTGTACTCCGGTCCTCGGGCTCGCCGCGTTCCTCGCGTTCGTGGGCCCGTACACGGACTACGCGCTCGCGCACGTCTTCATCACGTCGAGCGCGAAGGAGACGCTCGCGCTGAACCTGTACGCGATCGCGACGGGGGACACCGGGGAGCAGAACTACGGGGTCGTGACCGCGTTCGCGCTCGTGATGAGCCTGCCCATCGTCGCGTTCTACATCGCGTTCCAGCGGTACATCATCGGCGGACTCACCTTGGGAGGGGTCCGCGGGTAGGCGCCGCAGGAAGGTTTCTATGACCGGTCTCCGGCTCGAGCACGTCACGAAGAAGTTCAAGGAGTTCACGGCGGTCAACGACGTCTCGTTCGAGGTGAAGGACGGCGAGTTCGTCGTCGTCCTCGGTGCGTCGGGCTCCGGGAAGAGCACGATCCTGCGTCTCATCGCCGGTCTCGAGGTGCAGACGAGCGGGCACGTCTACATCGGCGACATGGAAGTCGACGACTACGAGCCCCGGGACCGGAACATCGCGATGGTCTTCCAGAGCTACGCGCTCTACCCGCACCTGACGGCGTACAACAACATCGCCTTCGCCCTGCGCGTGCGTCGCGTGCCCCGCGACGACGACCCCGATCGGTACCGTCGCCGCACGCGCGAGGAGATCGACGAGCGGGTCCGCCACGCCGCCGAGCTCCTCGGCATCACCGACACGCTCGAGAAGAAACCGGCGGCGCTCTCGGGCGGCCAGCGCCAACGGGTCGCGCTCGCCCGCGCGATCGTGCGGGACCCGGAGGCGTTCCTGCTCGACGAGCCGCTCTCCAATCTCGACGCGAAGATCCGGTCGAGCGCCCGGATCGAGCTGAAGCGCCTCCACGACCAGTTGAAGCAGACGTTCGTCTTCGTGACCCACGACCAGTCCGAGGCGATGACGCTCGCCGACCGCCTGGTCATCGTCGACCACGGACGCCTCCTGCAGTACGACACGCCCGAGCGGGTCCTCCGGGACCCGGCGAGCCAGTTCGTGGCGTCGTTCGTCGGTTCGCCGGATATGGTCTTCCTCGAGGGCGCCGTGGAGTCGAGAGCCGGTGCGGCGAGCTTCGTGCTCGGCCCGGTACGGATCCCGGTGCGAGGCGAGACGGCGCCGGGGCCGGTCACGCTCGGGATCCGGCCGTGGGACGTTTCGATCGGACCCGAGAACGCCCCGGGCGGCATCCCCGCCGTGGTCCGCGGCGTGGAGCGGCTCGGCTCGTCGGACCAGCTGTACCTCGAGCTCACCGCCCCGGGGGCCGCCCCGGCGCCGGGAGTGTCGGTCCGGGCGATGGGTCGGGCGTACGAGAACCAGGTGGGAGACTCGGTCTCGGTCTCGATCGACCCCGACCATGCGCTCTTCTTCGACAAGGACGGCGCCCGGGTCCACTCGCTCGAGACGGCTCCGCCGGCGTGAACGGAGGGTCGGACATGGTCCGGGGCCGGCGCCGGTCGCCGTCGGTCCCGAACCCTTCGCCGGCCCGATTCCAGTCCGTCGTCGGCCGGGGG
>JASHVA010000018.1 GCA_030039715.1 Thermoplasmata archaeon
CACCGCTCCCGTGGACACGACGACGTCGACGACGCCCCAGTCCACGAGGTCTCGAAGCACCTTGCGGAGCCCCGCGGCGATGAGCGGCCCGGAAAGGCCGAGCAGGATCGTCGGTCGCTTAGGGTCGCGTAGGGCGTTCTCCCAGACCTCGAGACAGCGGCCCAGGTTGCGCGCCTGGATCGACGTCGACTGGAACTGCTCGACGAGGTCCCCGATTCCGTGCGCCCGGGTGACGTCCACCGGCACCACCGAGCGTTTCAGGAACGCCTTCCGGGCGGCGGAAACGGACCGGGCCACGACGGTCCGACACCGGGGCGGCAGATAACCGCTCGCGCCGCAAGAACCGTCGCCGGGGGACCCATTAAATCCCCGCAGCGACAGACGTCTACGGAGGCATCCGGGTGTCTTCGTTACCGTCGCCGTTTCTCCGGGCGCAGCAGGCGCTCGAGGAGAATTCGGGTCGGACCATCGTGGTCGCGGGACCGCCGCTCAGCGGCAAGTCCGCGCTCCTCCAAGAGGTCCGAACGATGGTCAAGGAGTGGAACGCCCGGATTGTGGAGCTGCGCGGCAGCTATCGCTCCCGGTCCGTCCCGTACGGAGCCCTCGACGGACTCAACGCCGGACTCGAGGTTCCCACGACGAACGGCGACGGCGAGGCGGATTCGAACGGCAACGGCGGGGTCCCGGCGAGCGTACCGATGGCTCCGATCGCCTACCTCCCCGACCGACTGCCCCGCAGCCGAAGGAGCCGGGCCGGCAGCGCCCGCACGAGTTTCCTGGGCCAGCCCATCCGGGGCCGGTCCGCGAACGAAGGCGACCCGGAGGCGTACTGGCAGCAGCTACTTTCCGAGTTCCGGGGACCGGATCCCCACCCCGTCGCCATCCTGATCGAGGACGGTGCGCTGTTCGACCCGGAGAGCCGAGAGTTCATCGTCGCCCTCTCGAAGAAGGCGCGGTTGCGGCCCCTACTGATCGTGGTGGCCCTCGACACGTCGGTCGCCGGTTACGTCACCTGGGAGGACTCGTTCCTCGGACGGGGCGACGTCGACTGGGTACGCATCCCGGACGCGCTGCCGGACGCCCGGGAGGCCCACCGCCTGAAGGCGATCTTCGACGACCTCCCCGCCGTCAGTCAGCGGGTCGTCGGCTACGTAGGGCTGCTCCGTGGCAACGTGGGCGAGGTCGTACTCTCACGCGTCGCCCGCCTCAACTACCCACAGCTCGCCGAGGCCCTGTTGCCAGCGACCGGAGTCGGTCTCGTCAAGGTACAGGACGGGAAGGTCGTGATCCCGCACTTCGCGTGGATCCACATGATCGGGGACCTGATCCCGGACAAACAGCTGCGCGAGATGCATCTCGAGATCGCGAACGCGCTCGCCGCCCTTTCGCCCGAACCGACGCTCGCCCGACGCATCGAGGTCGCTCGACACTATCTCGCCTGGTTCCCCGGCCCGATGGCGCTGAAGCACCTCCTCGAGGCCGGCGAGTTGAGCCTCCACCTCCTCGCGTTCGACACCGCCGAGGAGCTGTTCGCGGACGCGATCGGCTGCCTCCCCTCGCTCCCGCCGTCGGAGCGGAACTCGATCGAGCCCGAGCTCCGGATGCTGCACGCCCAGGCGCTCTTCTGCGCCGGCCGGCTCGCGGAAGGCGAGAGCGAACTCCGCGAGGGGATCGCCACCGCGCTCCGCGGACAGCTCGCGGTCGAGATCGTCGCGGAGTGGATGGAGGCTCTGGTCCTCACGATGCGGGTCATCGGTCCGCGCAACTCCCTCTCGGTCCTGCTCGCCGAGCTCGCCGACCGATGCCACGATGCCGGCTGGACCGAGATCGAGATCCTGCTCCAGTCGCTGATCGCGGAGTTCGAGTGGGAGCGGAACCATCCGGAAAAGGCCCGGGAGGAATCCCGCCGTGCCGGCAGCCTCGCGCAGGGGCTGCGCCCGGGTCATCTCCAGGCGATTGCTTTGCTCGCGGTCGGGCTCTCCCGCATCGAAGGAACCCCCGAGGAGCAGGAGCTGGCCGGGCGATTCCTCAGCGGGGCGCGCGTGCTGCTCAGCCGGTCGCGGCGGTGGGAACTCGACCACATGGCGGGGGACCTCGAGGCGCGCCTCCTCGAGGCGAAGGGCGAGGTTCAGAAGGCCCTGCAGCAACGCCAGCACGCGATCCCGAACCTAGAACGTCAGAAGCTGCTCTCGGTGGAACTGTACCACCAGCTCGCGATCGCCGCGACGCTGCTCGATCGGCAGGTCGCGAGCGGAGTCGAGGCGGCGATCGAGCGCAGTCGCGTGATCGTCGAGTCCCTCCATCTGATCCCGCCCTCGCCCTGCCTCCTCCGGCTCTGGATCCTCGAGGGCCGGTATCGCGCGCTCAACGAAGAGACGGGCACCGCGCGCGATCGATGGGAAGCGGTCGCGGAGGAACCCGCGAGCGGCAGCATTCCGCGCCTCCGCGCCGAGGCCCTGATCCGGCTCGCGCTCCTCGAGTACTCTTCGGGCCGCCCGGAGGTGGCCGAAGCGCTCGTCGCCCAGCTGAACGAAGCGGAGCTGGCCGCCGCCATCCCGGCGACGTGGCGGGCGAACCTCGCCGACCTCTCCCGGCTCGCGAGCTCGAGCGAGCACGGTGGCGGGCCGCTGCCCCTGACGTCCGCGGCCCCGCCGCCCTCCCGCGGGCGCGGGTCACAGAAAGGAGAACGCACCCGGCGCGAGCCCGTACGCGATCGTCAACGCACCGACGGCCAGTAGCACGACGACCACGATCCGGTGGAGAAGCCGCGGCTCGACCCTCGCCCCGAGCCGCTGCCCGAGCCAAGCCGCCCACGCGGCGACCGAGATGAGCGCGAGCGCTCCGGCGACGAGCACGATGAGCCAGCCCCAGTCGGTCACGAAGAGGATCTCGACGATCATCGTCGTGTCGCCCATCTCGAGCGCGAAGACCGTCGCGAACGCGGCGACGAACGCAGTCCGGGCGGAGGCGGGCTCGGCCGCGGTCTCGTCCGGCCCGCGGTAGGCGAGCCAGAGCGCGTACCCGATCAGGGCGGACCCGGCCGCCACGCGGATCCATCCGATGCGGTCGGCGCCGAGCAGCGCGACCAGCGCCGCTCCGACCGTCACCGCGATCGCGCTCGAGCCGACGAACGCGAGCGCCGCCCCGGCCCACGTCGGCCCGGCTCGCTGCCGCGAGGCGAGCGCCATCGTGGCAAAGCTCGTCCGGTCGAACAGCTCGAAGCCTCCGACCACGGCGAAGACGACGACGAACCCCCCGACGAACCCGAGGTCCATGCGACCTCCGCGGGGTCAGGCGAGGTGCCTCAGGAAATCGTCGACCCGGTGCTCGCAGAACGCGCACGTCAGGACGACCGGCCGTCGCTCCGCCACCTCGAACTCGCTCTCCACCGGCTCGCCCTGGTTGGAGATGCAATTGAGGTTCGGGCAACGCAGGACGCCGAC
>JASHVA010000143.1 GCA_030039715.1 Thermoplasmata archaeon
GATCACCTGGCCGGGAGGCATCTTCTCGCCGCCCAGCTTTCGCGTGACGATGCCGACCTGGTTCTCGTGGATCAGGTAGAGGCCGGCGATGAGGAAGATCGCCAGCAACAGCCCGACCACGATGAGCGCGACCGCGAGGAGGAGGAACGGTCCCGCGAGGAGGAAGATCCCGACGACCAGCGCCGCCGCGACGAGCACCGTGACAATGGCCCCGGTCGCATCCATCGCCATGGTGGAGCGGTGTCCCCGACATCGAATCCGGGTAGTTGAAGTCGGCGGAGCCCCCGACTCGGGCCCTCGGGGGTGCGAGGGGCGGCGGGAGGAGAAGCCGCCTCGGTAGAGCGCGAAGGGAGGGTCGGCGCGCGCGAGGAGTGGGCCCGGACGGATTTGAACCGTCGATCGACCGGTTATGAGCCGGACGCTCTGGGCCGGGCTAAGCTACGGGCCCATCCCCTGCGAGACCGAGGCGCCGCCGAGCGGAGTTTCCGGCGAACGGCGTGGCACCGTCCGCCGTTTGAACCGCTGACCCTTCGGTTAACAGCCGAGCGCTCTGCCACTGAGCTACGGCGGCACCGGCGGCGCCGAGCCGGCATCGCGCTAATAGCCTTTCCGGCCCGGGGGCGGCCGCGCCTCGTGCTCGGCGGCGCGTTCCTTGAGCTGCTGCACGAGGGTCGACATCCGGTCGAGGCTCTTGTCGAGGTTCAACCAGAACTCCCGCGCCTTGTCGGTGACGACGGCGCCGTCCGCCGACGGCTGGATCACGCCCTCTCGCTCCAGGAGGTGGAGCGAGTACCGGGTCTTGTGGATCGGAAGGTGGAGCGCCTCGGAAAGCCGTATGATGCCGGTCGGTGGGCTCTTCGACAGCTTCTCGACGATGTCGACGTTCCGCGCGAGGAGGTCGAGCTCCTCCACGATCCGGTCGACCAGGTGGCCGCCGTCGGCGCCCGGCTCCGGGCCCGGCGCGGCCCCGCGCTCGGAGATCTTCTCGGCGGGCATGGCGACCCCCCGGACCCGCGACGGTTTACTTGAACGTTGAGGCGGCCGGGCCGGGCCGGTTTAGGCGCCGGCCTCGCCGGGCGCCGCAGCCGGTGGCGCCGGTCCGGGATGGTAGTAGACGAAGATCCCGACCGTGGAGACGACCGTCGAGAACAGGATCGACAGGAACATCGCGTCGAGGAAGCCGGGGATCACGAGCCCGTAGGAAAGCGGGATCGTCGCGATGACGGCGGCCGCGAGCCCGCGGGAGATGTTGAAGGCGACGAGAGCTCGCTCCGAGCGCCGGGCCTCGGGCGCGGTCGAGAAGAACGGCCCGAGAAGCGGCAGCGCGACGAAGCGAACCGCGAGCATCGCGATCGCCACGGCGATCGTCGCCGCGAGCAGCCCCGGGCCGAGCGTGGTGGTCTGGAAGAGGATCCCGAGGTAGACGAAGAAGAAGGAGGAGGCGAAGAAGGCGACCTCCTTGTGGACCTGCTGGATCTGATCGACGTGCAGGGTCGATGTGGAGAGCCCCATCGCTCTCCGCAGGCGCTCGACCGAACGGGCGAGGAGCCCCGGGGCGACCGACGTGCCCGCCTGGCGTGCAGCGTCGAAGAGGAGCGCGTTCCCGATCGTGAGCCCGAAGACGAAGATCGTGATCGCGGCGCTGAGACCGATGAGGTCCGCGATCCCGTAGGTCGCGAGCACCATCGTGATCGTGAGCGTCCAGTAGTAGCCGGAAGCGAAGTCGCGCAGCCGATCCAGAACGAGCAGCCAGGCGAGGCCCAGCACGATCCCCGCGGCCGCCGAACCGAAGATGGTGAGCAGCAGGGACTCGGTCAGGGCCTCCGGATGGAGATTCCCCGAGACGACGAGGCCGACCAGCGTGAGCGGGACGATCAGCTGGAGGACGTCGGAGAGGACGGACTCGAAGAGGAGCGTCGTCTTGAGGTCCGAGGACATCCGGGCGGTCCGGACCAGGATCGGGACCGCGACGGAGCTCGGCCCCGAGAGCCCGAAGCCGAAGACGAAGCAGATCAGTAGCTCCCAGTGGAACGCGGCGTAGGCGAGGAGGGCGAGCGCGATCCCGGTGGCGGTCTGGACCGCGAAGGTGAACCCGGTCGCCCGCCCCACGACCCGCGCGAGGTCGGTGACCCGGATCTCGAGGCCGACCGAGAACAGGATGAAGGCGATGGTGAGCGCGACGACGAACGGGATCACCGAGTCGAGGAGCGCGAGCGTGTCGGGCGGCACGAGGCCGAAGTGCACGAGCGCGACGCCGAGAAGCATCAGCGGCAGGATGCTCGAGACCCGGACCTTCTCGAACATCGCGTCGAGCACGAAGCCCGTGAACGCGATCGCCGCGAGGAGGAGGAGCGCCAGGTCCGCGTTGATCATCTCCGGCCTCCCGCCGAGCGCTACGGCCTCCGGGGCTTGTTTCTTCCGACACTCCTAAACCCCCCGGGCGGCTCGGTCGTCGTGGGGTCGATGAAGGCCGCGGTCGTCCACGCGTTCGGGCAGCCCCCGCGGTACGACGATTTCCCGCCTCCGCCGGATCGCGAGGCCGCGATCCGCCTCCGGGTGTCGGCGGCGGCCGCGAGCCCGCTCGCGCGCTCGCGCGTCGCCGGGGCCCACTACAGCAGCTCCGCCGCGCCGCCGTTCGTGGCGGGCGTCGACGGAGTGGGGCTCGGGGCCGACGGCCGGCGGCGTTACTTCTTCCTCCCCGCCCCCCCGTACGGGGCGATGGAGGAGGAGGTCGTCGTCGCCGAGGCCCGGACGGTCCTCGTGCCCGAAGGGCTCGAGAGCACCGTGGCGGCCGCCGCCGCGAACTCGGGGATGTCGTGCTGGGTCCCGCTCACGCGTCTCGCGCCCCTCCGTGCCGGAGAGTCGGTCCTGGTCAACGGCGCGACGGGCGCCGCGGGACGGATGGCGGTGCAGGTCGCGCGCCATCTCGGGGCCGCGCACGTGGTGGCGACCGGACGGAACCCCGCGAAGCTCGAGGCGCTCGAGCCGCTCGGCGCCGACGTTCGCCTTCCCCTCGGCGAGGCGGACGCTCGGCTCCGGGACGAGGTGCGCCGGTGGGCGCGGGAGCTCCGGGTCGGCGTCGTCCTCGACTACCTCTGGGGTCCCTCGGCTTCGGCGCTCCTCGCCGCGCTCGGTGGGCCGAACGCCCCGCGCGGACCCGACCGGATCCGATTCGTCCAGATCGGCGCGGTCTCGGGCGACTCCATCCCGCTACCGAGCGCCCCCCTCCGCAGTTCCGGCGTGGAGATCCTCGGGAGCGGCATCGGGAGCTCCTCGCCCGACACGACGGTCGCAGCGATCGGGGAGTTCCTGGCGGCGCTGGGTCGGGAGCACTTCGCGGTCGACTTCGAGCGGTTCCCGCTCCGCGAGGTGGAGCGCAGCTGGGGCACCGAACGGGACCGGCGACGGGTGTACTCGATCCCGTGACCCCCGACCGGGCGCGGCGGGGGCCGCCGTGGCCGCCCCGTACGTCAGGGAGGAGGGGGCGGGGGCGGCGGATACGATGGCGGCGGCGGTACGCCGCCTGAGCCGGGCGGAGCCGCGGCGGGGGGTCGGGACCGGCCGGCGCGCACGGCGAGCAGCACGACCGCGACGACGACGACCAGCACGACGATGCCGATCACCGCGTAGCCCTCGATCCCGGGAAGCCCCAGGAAGCCGCTCCCGGGGGATTGACTCGGTCCGGTGGACCCCGCGCACTTGAACGCGATGTCCACGGTCGACGGGGCGCCGTCGATCGTCACCGAACCGGACTCGGTGGGCTCGTCGAGGACGCAGGCGTCGGGATCGTCCCACGCGCCGATCGTGTACGGGTAGACCCCGTTCGAGAGGTCGGAGAAGACGATCGTCGTCGTCGTCCGGTTCTCGACGCTCCCGTTCAGGTCGATGTTCCACCAGTAGCCGCTGGTGAGCCCGCTCTCCGCGAACGTCGCCGAGTACGTTCCCGGCGGGGGCGCGCTGGGGGCGGAACCGTTGACGATCGTGATGTCGTTGTCGTCGAAGCCCGGCACGTAGATCATGTCGGTCGCCGGGTCGAACGTCGGGGTGACCGGGTCCTCGGCGACGGGGATCTCGAGCGTGACGGTGTCCGTCGCCGTGTCGATCGCGTACAGCACCCCGTTCCCGGCGGACCCGGTCCCCGGCAGGTAGACGAAGTCGTTGACGGGGTCGAAGATCGGCTGCTCGTTGCCCACGAAATCGGATCCCCCGCTCAGGTTGGCGATGACGACGTTCTCGGGCGACACGACGGTGACAGAATCGTACCCCGCGGCCGGCACGTAGATGTCGCCGTTGACCGAGTCCACGACGGGGCTCGCGTACTGGTCGCCGCCGTCGGAGGCGGGTTCGATCGAGATGTTCTCGAGGAAGGTCGTGCCCTTCAGGACGCTCATGTTGTTGGTCCCGACGTTGACGACGTACATCTCCTGGTTCACGGGATCGTAGACCGGGGTCGTGGGCGTGGAGAGCCCGGTGATCGTGGCGATCACGGTGTTCGAGGTACCGTTGATGATCGAGACGTTCGTCTGGTCCGTCGCGTCCGCACTGGCGTCCGGTATGTAGATGTCCCCGTCCGCCGGGTCGTACGCCCCTTCGATCGGCCCGAGCCCGACCTGGATCTGCGTCTCGAGGGTGTTGGTCGCCGGGTTGATCACCGAGACGTTGTCGTTGTTCGCCTCGATGTCGGAGGTCGCCTCGTCCGAGACGTAGAGGAGGTGGTTGACGGGGTCGTAGACGGGGGTCAGCGGATAGGAACTGTCCCCCGTGTCGATGTTCGCGACCAGGTCGTCCACGCCGGAGAACGCCGTCACGTTGTTCGGGTAGTAGAGCGTCGGGGTCGAGTTGTCGTTCGGGATGTACAGCTCGTCGTTTTCGGGGTCGAACGTCGGGGTCTCGAGCTCGGCGTACTCCCCCTGGTAGATCTGTCCCACGACCTGATCGGTGGTGCCCGAGATGATCGTCACGTTGCTCGAATTGTCGCCCGCGAGGAAGCCGGCGGTGCTGTCCGGGAAGTAGAGGTCACCGTCGACCGGGTCGTAGGTCCCCTGGAACGGCGAGCTGATGTTCGTGATCGTGCCGACGACCGTGTTCGCCCCTCCGGCCGGGTGACCGACGACGAGGCTCACGAGCGGATCGGCCGCGAGGGGCGCGGCCGGTCGGTAGGGCGCCGGGTGCATCGCGCCCGCGGCGCCGAACCCGACGAAGAGGAGGACGACCACGCCGGCGATCGGTGCGGCCGAGAGGAGGACCCGTCGGGGGGGCCGGGGCGCCACCCGGCCCCGACCGGGGTCCCGACCAAAATCCTTTGCTCGTGCGCCTCCCGCTCTAGCGGGCGCCCGCCCCGAGCCAGGCCGGGGGGGCGGCGCCGTAGGGGGTCAGGATCGGGTCGTTCCAGCCGCCGGGCGTCCGGGAGAAGTGCACGGCCGGGGCGAGGCGCTTCACGTGGCCGAGCGCGGTGTCCCGTTCGATGAGCTCGGGCGGCAGGAGCCGCTGCCGCAGTTTCATCACGATCGGCAGGAGCTCCGCGGGCTTCTGCACGAGCTCGTCGAACTGGCGGAACGGATTGACGGCGAACGTGCGCTCCTCGGGAGGCACGAGGCCGAGCGTCAGATACCACATCGCGTTGCGCGCGAGGCTCACCGTGACGTGGTAGCTCCCGCCTTCCTTCGCCCGGCGGTAGAGCGCGGCCGCGGCGCCGGCGGCGCCCATGTAACCGGTCACGTAGTCGTTGATGAGCGCGGTCGGCGGCATCGACGGCTTGCCGTTCTCCCCTTCCGCCATCGCGACCCCGGACGACGCCGAGCCGAGCATGTCGAAGCCTCCGCGCTCCGACCAGGGCCCTCCCCAGCCGTAGCACCGGACGCTCACGACCACGATCCCCCGGTGGCCGTCGGCGAGCTGCTCCGGTCCGAGGCCGAAGTTCGCGAGCTTGCGGCCCCGGAAGTTGTCAACGAAGACATCGCCCGTCTTCGCGAGGGCGCGGACCTTCGCGACGTTGTCGGGCCGCCGGAGGTCGAGGAACGTCGAGCGGAAGCCCACGTTCGCGTCGTCGTACACCCACGGGTGCTCGAAGTCGTCGACCCGGTTGAACTGGAGAACCTCGGCGCCCTGCTCGGCGAGCGTGCGGCCGACGACGGGTCCCGCCACGGCGTGCGTGGCGGAAAGCACCCGGATCCCCGAGAGGGGACGGTCCCCGGGGCCGAACGGCACCGGGTCGCCCTTCGCGATCTTGCGGACCGCGATTACGGGCTCGCTTGCGAGATACTGACCCTGCGGGTGCTTCGCCCACTCCTCCGCCGTTCGAGCGATGCAGATCGTGTGGCCGGCGTCGTTGGCCGAGTTCTCGAGGTCGAGTGCGTCCCACTTGTGGATCGCCGCGGCGACGCTCTGGTGGTTCATCCCGCAGTTGAAGAAGTTCGTCCAGGCGACCTGCTGGTGCGGGTAGACCGCCGACGGATAGATCCATCGACCGTCCTTCGTCTCGTAGGGAAACACCGAGAACGGGTGCGAGTTCCCGATCGGGTTCGGGTACGGCCAGCCGTTGATCGTCGGGCCGAACGTGAGCTCGGGGTCGATCCCGTGCGAGGAGCGCCGCAGGTCGACGGAGAGGTCCTGTCCCTTGCCCGAGCGGAGCTTCCAGATCGCAGCGGGGCCGACCGCGGCCGCCATCGCCGCCAGGGCGAAGACGGAGCCGAGGCGGATCGCGCTCGGGAAGAGCGGGTCCGAGCCCGCGAACGAGATCTCTCCCCCGGTATCGGCGGGGGAGACCCCCGTTCCCGCGAGCAACCGTTCCAGTTGCTTCGGAAGGTCGTCGCCGGTCGGTTCGACCGCCCGAGGCCGTGGGCTCTTCTTCGTCATCGATCGTTCTCCGCTCGCGCGCCGTTCGCCGCCCCGCTCTCGCTCATTGTGTTACCCCATGGCTCGTTATTCGACATGGCCGAGATACATCAGCTCCCAGATTCCCGGGTCGCTGGCCTCCTCCACGCGCTGGCCGTCCGCGTACTTCTCCACGGTGACGGTGCCGCTGAACCGGAGGTACGCCCCATCGACGCCCGCCATGCGGGCGAGCGCGTGCTTGATGCCGGTGACCGTGTCGGCGAACCTCTGGTCGAGCAGCGTCTCGCTCCGCTGGAAGATCACGCGGTAGCGAACGTGGGCATCCTGGGTGTAGTCGTAGATCACCCGGTTCGCCACCGGCTTTTGGCTGTGGGCGTCGGTGAAGACATCCTCGAGGGAGAGGCGCACTTTGGTGGCGTCGTCGGCGACGATCTGCCCGTCCTTCGCGAGCAGGATCTGGGGGAGTTCGGTCCGGCCGTACGCCTTCTCGGCGTAGAGGTAGGCCGCGATCACCGAGTACGGGCCGGCCTGGGCCCGGCCCCAATACCAGTGGTTGAGGAGCTTCGACATGACGACGTCCCCCCAGTTGTGGTCGTGGTAGCCGATCCCGCCCAATGTCCGGGGGGGGCCGTTGTCCTCAGTGATCGTCGCCGTTACCTTCCCCTGCGGAACCGAGGGAAGCCACGCGAACACGTGGTCGTCGTGGGCGCCGAAGTAGGTGACTCCGGTCCCCTGGCGCCAGGACGGCACCTCGCCGACCAGCTTCGCGTCGACCGTTAGGCCGTCCGCCACTACCCGGATCTCGTAGGTGTGGAGGTCGCCCCGGAAGTAGCAGTCCTTGATCCGGACGTCGCAGCGCTCCTTGCTCGCGCTGAACTCCTTCGGCGTCGCGTTCACGAACGCCTGGCGGGTCGGCTTACCGGGCCGGTCGAGGTTGACCTGCACCATCGGTGCCTCCGGACCCTTCGGCTTCAGCAACCACTTCGTGTAGAACGTCACGACGAGCGAGGAACCGTCCTCCAGATGCGCGTCGAAGTACCACCACTCGTAGCTGCCCCGGCCGCCGGAGGTGCGCATGCCGTCCTCCCACGGCTCGATCCGGTCGCGCTTCAGGCCGAGTCGAGCGAAGTCCTCGTCCCGGCCGGCCGAGCGGGCGAGCGGAGCGGAACTCATACCGCCACCGCCCGTCCTTCGGGGACGCGATTCATTCGCTTGATCCGCAGCAGCGCCATCAGGGTCTGGCGCGCGTGCAAGACCCGCTGGGCCCCGACGCGCGCCACGAGTTCGCGGTCGACCTGCTCGATGCCGGTCCGCCCCGCCCGGCCGGCGAGGTGCCCCCGGTCCGTCAGCGAGAGCTTCACGCGCCGACGGTCCGCCGCGTCCCGGGTGCGCTCCAGGTAGCCGCGCGCGACGAGCGTGTCGACCATCTGGCTCACCGCCTGCTTCGACACGCCGAGGAACCGGACGGCCGACTCCAGGGAGGCGCCGCTCCACTCCATCGCGTTGAGGAGTACTTCCGCGGCCGCCGGCACGTCGTCGCACCCGACTTTCGCCTGGGCACGGCGCACCGCCGCCGTGTAGGTGCCGCGGGTCACGTAGAGCAGGGCGGAGAGAGGCACGTCGTCGAGGGCGTCTCGGGTCGGGGGTCGCTGCGTCATTGGTCAATCCCATTGACTGTCAAGTATATTGACTTATCGTGCCCCCGCTCGCCCTCCGACCCACGGCACCGGCGGCCTCTCCGCCGGCCGCAAGGGCCCCGTACGGTCGGAGGCGCGGACCGCCCGTCGCTCCGACGAACGGTTCATTAGCTCGGAGTGAGGATCTTCGAGCATGGCCGAGGCCGAGAAGAAGCTCCACGACGCGCCCCCCTACGGACTGCACCCCCAGTTTCGGCAAGTCTACGCCGAGAGCTTCAGTGCGGGTTCGGAGGGGGCCATTCTCCGCATCGGGGTCGGGAGCATCGCCCCCGAGATGGGCGAGCACGGGACGGTGCGACGGGTGGTGACGGACTTCGAGCTCCTGCTCGACCCGCCGGCCGGTCAGTACCTTCTCGACATCATCACTCAGTGGTTCAAAGAGATCGACTACAAGCCCACCTCTCCCCCGGCCGGCAGACCTCGGAGCTGAGCCCTCGACCTCCTCCGCTCGGATCCGCAGCGGTCGGCGCCACCCCCGGCTCCCCGCCGGCTTCCTACGGTCCGCGGGGTGGCCTCAGCGGGAGGTCGCCCCGACTGGCCCGCGGGGCGATCGGCCGGGGCCCCCTCCCCGCGACTGCCCTAACGGACCGCCTCGTAGTGCAGCAGGATCTCCCGGTCCTCGCCGGGCTTCGTCTCGATGAGCTTCAGCGTGCACTGCTTGTCCATCGGTCCCCAGTATCGGGGACCCTTTCCGTATACGACGGGCATGACGAAGATCCAGTAGTCGTCGGCGAGATTGCGTCGAAGGCACTCCCGCACCACGGCGGGACCTCCCTCCACCAAGATGTTCCCTCCTTTTTCCCGCCGGAGCTTCGCGAGAATCCGACCGAGGTCCCCGCGCAGGATCCGCGCGTTCTGCCAATCGGTCGACTTGAGGCGGTGCGAGAGACAGATCTTCTCCACGCGGTCGAGGTACCGTCGGTACTCGAGGAGCCACTTCTCCTCACCGGGTCGGAGCGCCTTCTCGCTCCACGTTCGTTGGTGGCCCAGGAAGGAGCGCCGGCCCATGACGACCGTCGTGACGTCGTCGAACCGGTCGTACCACATATGCCGGAAGAGCGCGGTCACCCCTTCCGAGCGCCGATCCGACCCCGGGTACTTCGGGAACTCGCCGCGGCCGTCCAG
>JASHVA010000144.1 GCA_030039715.1 Thermoplasmata archaeon
GGACCTGAGGTTCGCCGAGCTCCCGAGGATCGCCGCGGCGCCCGGGGCGCCGCCGGCGGAAGCCCAAGCGTGGGCGAAGAGGACCGCGACGGGGAGGACGGCGAACGCCCCGACGAACAGCACCACCGGCAGGAGCCAGCCGGCGTCGGCGGGAAGGCGCCTCATGCTCCGCCGGGCGCGAGCGAGAGCCACTCCGATACCCATCCGGGGAGGTCCGCCGCCACTTCGGACGGCGTGACGTCGCCGTTCAGCGCCACGATGTCCGCCGGATCCGGTGCCGCATCGAACACGGAGGGGAGTTCCGTGGTCGTGTTCGCGGGATACTCCCACTCGTTCTCGGGGATCTCGGACTGCACCGGTCCCTCGAGGAACCAGTTCTCGAACTCCTCGTCGAGCGCGAGGTGGGTCGTGCCCCGCACGATGCCGATCCCGTAGATCGTCCGCCAGCCGTAGGCGGTGCCGTTCCACCAGGAGACCGTCGAGTTGTACTGCCCTCCGGCGCCGGTGGCCGCGGCATACGCCGGGTCGGTGGTGTAGCTCACGACCATCGGGGGTCCGCCCGGCGAGGTGAACTCGCCGAACGCGGTCCCCCAGTCGGTCGCGGGGTCCGGGAGACCGTCGGCCCACACGTCCGACCAGAAGTTCGTCCAGCTCTGGTGGAGGACCTCCTCGTAGTACTCGATCTCCCAGACGAGGAACTCCTCGCCCGTGATGTCGTACTCCGGATTCTCGGTGAGGAGGCCCCGGGCCCAGGTCGCGTTCTCGGTGAAGTCGGGGAACGTCGCGCTCACGACCGCCCCCTGGGTCGCGGCGGCGAACGAGGCGTTGTAGTCGATGCCGAGATACCCGTACTCGTACGGCACGGCGGCGTAGTCCGAACTGAGTTCCTCCACGAGGGTCGGCGAGACGTTCGCGAGCGCCGGGGGCTCGTAGGGGACCAGGAGGTTGTCCGCTTCCGCGACCGGGGTCGTGAGCTCATCGAGGCCGATCACGAGGTCGGCGCCGGAAGAGCCCGATTGGCTGACCAGCGTGCTGAGGAGCGTGCCCGCGGGGCACTCGAGCTCGATTCGAACGTGATGCGCCGCTTCGAAGGCAGCGAAGACCGCGTCCCACACGGCCGGGTCGCAGTCGGTGCCCCCGAGCAGGCTGGGGTAAGTGTAGATGACGAGCGTCGACTCCCCGGCGGGCGCCAGGTGGGCGTAGTACTCGTACCCACCGTAGGCCGCGACCACGACGACGACCGCGATCGCGAGGGCGAGCAGGGCCCGACCGATGCGACCCGGTCGTCGCAGCCGGCGGGGCGGAGGCGGAAGGGGGTGGCTGCTCACAACCCCCGCGGGCCGGCGGAGAGTTCCCTCAGGTGCTGCATCGCGTTCCCTTCGCGGGCATTATCCCGATCAGGTTCTTGGGGTCGACGAGGTCCCCCTCGTCCTCTCAGCCGGTACCCAGCTCCCCCTACCTGTCTCCCCCACGCCCGGCCGGGCTAAACGGTTGTCGATGGGCGGCGCTCCCGCGCCCGCACCGTTTATCCCCTGTCGGCGTCTCACTTCGATTCGGTATCCCGATGGCCGACTCGATGGAGAAGCTCCGCTTCGGCTCGGAGCTCGTAAAGCGGGGATTCGCGCGCATGCAGCAGGGCGGCGTGATCATGGACGTCACGAACGCCGACCAGGCGGCGATCGCCGAAGAGGCGGGCGCCGTCGCGGTCATGGCGCTCGAGCGCGTGCCCGCCGACATCCGGGCCGCGGGGGGCGTCGCGCGCATGGCGGACCCGCTCAAGGTCCGCGAGATCCAGGAGCGCGTCTCGATCCCTGTGATGGCGAAGTGCCGGATCGGCCACACCGCCGAGGCTCGGGTCCTCGAGTCCCTCGCGGTCGACATGATTGACGAGTCGGAGGTGCTGACCCCGGCCGACCCGTTCTACCACGTCGACAAGAAGGCGTTCCAGGTTCCGTTCGTCTGCGGCGCCCGCAACCTCGGAGAGGCGTTGCGGCGCATCGACGAAGGGGCCGCGATGATCCGTTCGAAGGGCGAGGCGGGCACCGGCAACGTCGTCGAGGCGGTTCGGCACATCCGACAGATCAACGAGGAGGTGGCGCTCGTTCGCAAGCTGCCGGCGAAGGACGTCACCGCGTGGGCCAAGAAGGAGCGCGTGTCGACGGCCGTCGTGAACGAGGTGCGCGCGCTCGGGCGGCTACCGGTCGTCAACTTCGCCGCCGGGGGGATCGCGACCCCCGCCGACGCCGCCCTCTGTCGGCTGCTCGGCGTGGACGGATTGTTCGTCGGCAGCGGGATCTTCAAGTCGCAGCACCCGATGAAGGTCGCCCGCGCGATCGTCGAGGCGTCGACCCAGTACGACCGGCCGGACGTCGTGGCGCGCGTCTCGTCGGGCCTCGGCGAGGCGATGAAGGGCGTCGAGATCGGCACGCTCCCGACCGAGGAGCTCCTCCAATCCCGCGAGTCGGCCCCCGAGCCCGGTCGTCGGCGCCCGACCGAAGCGTGAGCGGTCCCCGCCGAGGCTCCGCCGCGCCGATGCCCGTAAAGATGGGAACGCCGTGAACCGGCCGTGCGCATCGTTCAGGTCAGCCCGTTCTTCCATCCGCACGCGGGGGGCGTGGAGTCCCACGTCCGGAGCCTCGCCCGGGAGTTCGCGCGGGAAGGCCACGATGTCACCGTGGTCACCTCCCGGTACCGGCGGGACCTACCCCACGAGGAGCGAACCGAAGGGTACCGGATCCTGCGGACCCGAACGCTCGGCGTCGCCTTCAACACGCCGTTCGATGTGGGTACGACCTCGCTCCTCCGGGAGCTCGACGCCGACGTCGTCCACCTCCACTACCCTCCGCCGCTGACCTCGTTCTTCGCGACCCGATCCCTTCAGCGTCGGAGCACTCCCGTCTGCCTGACGTACCACTGCGACCTCTATCTCGCCGGAACGATGGGCCGGCTCCTCGCCGGCCTCTACCAGAGGGTCTTCCTGCCGCCCACGCTCCGCCGGGTCGGCAAGATCATCGTGCACACGAGGAGCTACGGAGTGACGTCCGCGATGCTGCGCGGGCGCGAGTTGGCCGTCATCCCGTCGGTCGTCGACCTGGACTGGTTCCGCCCGGGGCTCGATGCGAGCGACCTCCGGGGCGACCTGCGGCTCGAGGGGAAGCGCGTCCTCGCCTTCACCGGCCGGCTCGTCCCGCACAAGGGGGTCGACGTGATCCTGCAGGCGCTCCCGCTCCTCCCGAACGACGTCGTGCTCCTCGTGGTCGGCGCGGGCCCCCGACTTCCGAGCCTGGTCGGCCTCGCGGGCCGGCTCGGGGTCAGCGAGCGGGTCCGGTTCTGCGCGTCGGTCGCGGACGACGACCTCC
>JASHVA010000145.1 GCA_030039715.1 Thermoplasmata archaeon
AGCGGAGGCAGGGCGGCGAGCGCGACCGCCCGGTCGATCTCCCTCGGCACCGCGTGCACCTTCGGTGCCATCGAGCGACCGTGCTTCGCGATGTGCTCCGCGCTGAGCGCTTGCAGGGCGAACGAATAGTCCATGATCTCGACCGGATGGCCCTGGCCCGCCGCGAGGTTGATCAGGCGGCCCTCGCCGAGCAGGTAAGCCCGCCGGCCGTCGGCGAAGCGGTACTCCTCGACCTGCGGCCGGACCGTGCGGTGCGCGACCGCGAGGCCCTCGAGGTCCTTCCGAGAGACCTCCACGTCGAAGTGACCGGAGTTGGCGAGGAGGCAGCCGTCCTTCAGGACGCGGTAATGCTCCTCCCGCACGACCCGCGTGCTGCCGGTGACGGTGACGATGAGGTCCGCGATCGGGGCCGCGTCGAGCATCGGCATCACGCGATGCCCGTCGAATCGGGCCTCGAGGGCACGGACGGGGTCAACCTCGGTCACGATGACGTCCCCGCCAAGGCCGCGGAGGCGCGCCGCGACCCCCTTGCCGCACCAGCCGTAGCCCGCGACCACGCAGACCTTGCCGGCGATCAGGAGGTTCGTCGCGGTGAGGATCCCTTCCACCGTGGACTGGCCGGTGCCGTACCGGTTGTCGAAGAGGTGCTTCATGTCCGCGTCGTTGACGTCGATCGCCGGGAAGAAGAGGGCGCCGGCGCGCTCCATGGCCCGCAGTCGCGTGATCCCCGTGGTCGTCTCCTCCGTGGACCCCCGGATCTTGCCGCGGTCCTTGCGCGTCGAGTGGACGAGCGCGACCAGGTCCGCCCCGTCGTCGACGATCACGTCCGGGTCGGCGTCCAGCATCGCCCGGATCCCGGCGTGGTACTGGGGAAGGCTCTCGCCCTTCTCGGCCCACGTCTCGATGCCCGCCTCCCTCAGGGCCGCGACCGCATCGTCGTCGGTCGAGAGCGGGTTCCCCGCGGCGAGCCGCACATCCGCCCCCCCCGCCGCGAGCGCGAGAGCGAGCGCCGCGGTCTTCGCCTCCACGTGGAGGACGGCCGAGAGCGTCAGGCCCTGGAACGGCCGCTCGGACTCGAACCGGCGCCGAATCCCTTCCAGGACCGGCATGTGGGATCGCGCCCAGTCGACCTTCTGGCGGCCACGCTCGAGGTCCCCCGGCATCGCGAACGGCGATGCGAAGCCCGCCGTGCCTTAAGCGTTAGGGGAAGGAGAAGGGGTTGTCGCGAGCCGGGGACCCCGCGCCTACTGGGTCACTGCGCCACAGAACGGGCAGACCAGGTATTCCGGCGGAATCTCCTTGCCGCAGTTCGGGCACGGCTTCAGCGATGCGCTGCCGCCCGCCGCAGGGGGCGGCGCCGCGGACGGGGGAGGGGCCGCAGCGGGAGCGGCCGCCGCGGCGGCACCCCTCGCGGGCGGAGCCCCGCCCCCGGCGCGCGGTGGGGGACTCGCGGAGGGGACGCTCTCCGACTCGACCGGCGGGGCGCTCATCCCGGCGCGCGGGACGCCCTTGTTTTGCTGGAGCGACCACTGGCTGAACGAGACGTAGCTCGGTTGGCGGCGCCACCAGTCCCAGAACGCGCTCTCGGTGTAGTTGTCGCCGAGCTCGCGTTTGGCTTCGGTCCGGAACTTCTCGGTGAAGTCCGTGTAGGCCTGCCGCTCGGGCTCGTTGCCGCCCGAGCCCGGCGCGCCGAGGAGCTGCGCGGCGCATTCGGGGCAGAACTGCGAGTTCGCCGGGATCGTCGCCGAGCAACGGCTGCACCGCACGAGGTCCGTCTCGAACGTGGCTCCGCACTTCGGGCAGACGGTCGCGTCTTCGGGGATCAGCTCGCCGCATTCGCCGCACTCGACGAGCTTGCCGGCGGCCTGGCGCCGGAAGACCATCAGGACGACCAGGATCGCGACCACGGCGGCCGCCGCGATGGCGATCCACATCCAGAGGGGCAGACCGAGGAACTTCTCGAAGAGGAAGCCGGTCGCGCTCGTGGTCGACGGGACCGAGTAGGTTCCCGGGAGAGCGTAGGAGGTGGTGGTGCCCTTGTAGGCGGCGATCGCCGAGAGGTCGTAGGTCGTACCGGCGGTGAGCGGAAGCGGCGAGAGCCAGTAGAACGTGAACGACCCGTTGCCGGCGATCGCATCGTACCCGATCTCCGTCTGGCTACCGCCCCCGACGGGCGTGGCGTAGAGCGTGATGGTCGCGGTGCCCGGACCGTTCAGGAAGAGCGTTCCGTTCGAGTAGTATTGGTCGTTCAGGCCGAGCGGGCTGGTCGCCGGGGAGAAGTAGACGAACTTCACCTCGGGCGGGGCGAGCGGTACGTAGACGTTGGTGCGGTCCGCCTCGGCGAACCCGTACGTCCCGAGGGCGACGCCGGTCGGGTACGGGCTGACCCCGAACGACACCCAGGTGGCGTTCGTGACGTACGGCGTGCGTACCGCGATGTGGTAGCTGCCGAGGAAGCCGCCGCTCGGAAGGGTCGAAGCGTTGATCTCCGTCGACGCGAGCAAGAGGAACGACTGGCCCCCGACGCTCGAGGAGCCGTACTTCGTGATGCCGTGCCTCCCGTCCACGTACTTCAGGTAGCCCGCGATTGACGGAAGAGTCGTCGCGACGTCGTTGAGCGTGGTGACGGTCGCGTTCGCCGCCTGGTTGTCGTTGTAGGCGTAGAACGGCACCACGAACGCGCCGCTGACGTTGAAGTGGCCCGAGGCGCTCGTGATGTTGAAGTCCGCCCACCGGTACGTGTAGACGGTGCTCGTGGAGTCGGTGAGCACCGCGGACGTCGAGAAGACTCCCGCGATCGTGTTCGGAACGCTCACGTTGGCCAGGTAGCCCGTCGCTCCGTCCTCGAAGAGGAGCTTGTTCGAGTTCCAAGGGAAGGGGGCGTTGGTCGAGAGCGGGCTCGCCGGGAGGTTCGCCCACGTGAGGTCGAGCGAGGAGTCGGCGGCCGTGACGGTCGTGCCCGCGCCCGTTGCGACGACGTTGAACTCGAGCGGCGGGGTCAGGATGATGCCCATCTCAGTGACCTCGAGCGCCGGCCCGCTCGCGGCCGAGATGTTGAGCGAGATGGTCGACGCGAGGCCGAAGTCGCCCGTGCCGTTGAGCCAGGTGAGGAGGCCGACCGCGTTGATCTCATTCGTCAGGGCCGCCGAGATCGGGATCGTCAGCTGGCCCGAGGTGTTGCTTTCGAAGTTGAACGTGCCGATGAAGTATCCGACGCCCTGGAACCAGATCGTGATGTCGACCGAAGTGGTTCCCGCGCCCGAGTCGTTGTACGTCGCGTAAACGTACCCCCCCGAAATCCCGACCTGGCCGTACAGCCAGTCCTGGGTCACGTTGATCGAGTCGACCGGCGTCGAGAGGTCCGAGACGTTGAGTCCGGTGCCCCCGAGAGCCACTCCCCCCGCCGAGAGCGGGACCGTGCTCGGGAGGCCGTTCTCGGGGAAATTGTCCGCATACGTCTCCTTGAACGAGCTGTTGGTGAGCGTGAGAGCGGCTCCGCCCGAGACGTTCAGGCTGGGGGCGAATTCCGTGTCCGCCTGGATCACCTGGGGCTCTTCGACGAGCGGTACTTGGGGATTGCCTTCGACGACGCTCGCGTTCAGCGCGAGCGAGGCGCCCGCGCCCTCCACGTTCAGCCAGCCCGGGAACTCGAAGGAGGTGTTGTAGGCGCTCATCGTCCCCGTGACGGA
>JASHVA010000019.1 GCA_030039715.1 Thermoplasmata archaeon
TGGTGCCGAACCCGCAGAGTCCCACGACCGTCGCCGGTGCCCAGAACGGATCCTTCGCCTCCTTGGGCTCCGAAGGGGTTGCTGCCGTGGCAGGTGTTGCCATGGCGCACGCCTACGCGGCGGTTCGTACATAACCCGCGAAGAAATGGACCATGACACACCGTCGCGTGGTCTTCTCGTTCAAAGAGATTTCGAGGCGGGGGACGACGTCAGTGGCTCCCGATCGGAGCGTCCGCCGTCACGCTCTCCCCTCGGCCCCATGTGGTGTCGAGGGCGGTTCGGGCCGGCCACGCCGCCGAGCCCACCCTCTCCCGGAGCCAATCGGCCTCCGACGCACGGAGGAGGCAGGTGGAGGTGCGCATCGTCCGGGTGTCGACGTAACCTAGCGGGAAGAGCCCCGACCCCAACGGTCGGAGCGGGCTGACGAGGCCCCAGGGAACGAAGAGCGTCCGGAGCGGGAACTGCAGCAGGAGGCCGCGGGGCCCGACGCCGACCCGGTACGGCGAGGAGAGCGGCCAAAGTCCGAGTGCGAGGATCGGACCCGCGAGGAAGACGGGCCATCCGCGAACCGCCGCCGCGGGAAAGTTCGCCGGGGCGGCGAGGACCAAGAGCACCGCCGCGACGCACGCGTCGACGAATCCCGCCGTGGCGAGGAAGACCCGAGGTTCGAACGGGGGGCGCCGGGCGCGGCACCAGTCGACGGCATCCGGCGGGGGCAGGATCGATTCCCACGCGCGGGGGGTTTCGGCTCCGCCTTTCGTCGGCACGATGCTCCGGGGTAGGAGCCATCATCCGCGTCGCGGCTTTGTCAAGCGGGCCCCATCGCTCGTCGACGGAGGGGCGAGAGAGGCGGGACGTATAGGGTACGCCGTGGAACGCGCAGCTCGTCCGTCCGCGAGCCGTCGGATCGGAAAGTCCGGGGACCGCGCCGGATAACCGTATGTAGGCTCGCTCCCGTGTTCGGTTGGTGATGGAGCCCGCCTAACCAACGCCGCCCTGCGGCTGATGGCTCCTACGGCAGTGTTCGATGTCGCTCCCATCACCGCAACCGCACGGACGCCTTCCCGATCCCGGGGCTGAGCTGCGCACGCTGCGGGGCATCGCCGAGTCCCTCGGCCAGTTGGACTGCGTCCGGGAGATCGATGTCACGCTCCGCGCCCTCGAGTCCGGCACGCTCCGCATCGCGGTGCTGGGTCAGTTCAAGCGGGGAAAGTCGACGCTCCTGAACGCGATCCTCCGACGGGACCTCCTCCCGACCGGGGTCTTGCCGCTCACGTCCGTGGCCACCGAGATCCGCGACGGAGACGGCGAGCTCTGGGTCTTTCGCGCGGACGGTCCGCCGTTCCGCACGGCGCCGGAGTCGCTCGCCGAGTACGTCACCGAACGGCGGAATCCGGAGAACGTCCAGCACGTCGATCGCGTCGAACTGAAGGTCCCGCTCCCGGCTTGGGCGCGCGACGTCGTCTTCCGCGACACTCCGGGGGTCGGGTCGATCCATGAGAGCACGACCCGCGAGGCCTCCCGCCTGCTCTCGGAGGTGGACGCCGCGATCTTCGTGCTCTCGCCCGACCCGCCGGTCTCCGCGGTCGAGCTCGCGTTCCTTCGCGCGGTCTCGGAGCATGCCGCGAAGTTCTTCTTCGTGCTGAACAAGGTCGACCTCGTTCCGCTCGACGAGCTCGAGGCACTGACCGACTACCTGGATCGGGCGCTGCGCGAGCGGGCCGGGTTCGCCCAGCCGACGATCTACCGGGTCTCCGCTCGGCGGGCGCTCGAGCGGCACCGCGAAGCGCTGGAGTCGGCCCCCGGGGACTCGGGACTCTCCCAGCTGGTGGCCGATCTGACGGGATACCTCGGGCGGGGGCGGGCGGCGGCCCTCCGGGAGTCGGCCGGGCGGCGGGCGGCCCGGTACGGCCGCCGGCTGCTCGGAGCGGTCCAACTCGCGCGGACCACGTTCCGAACCGACCACGTCGTGTTCGTCGCGGCGATGGACCGGCTCGACCGCGCCACCCACGAGCTCCGCGAGGAGCAGCGGGCCGCCGACGCCGTCCTCGACGCGGACCTCGCCCGGCTGATCTCGGGCCTTGACCCGGAGCTCGACCGGTTCCGCGCGCAGGAGGGAGCCCCGATCGCTGTGGCCCTCGAGCGGCGGTTGGACGGCTCGCGCGCCGTCGGCGGAGCCCACCTCGTGCAGGAGTTCGACGAAGCGATGCGGGAGGAACTCCTCCCGCGCGTCGCCGAACTCCGTACTTCGCTCGAGCGGCAGCTCCTCACCGGGCTCGAAGCCGCGGGGGGCCGGTACGTGGCCCGGACGCGCGCGCTGCTCGGCGACGTCGAGCGGACGGTGCGGACGGTCTTCCGCGTGGAGGTGCCGGCGATCGACGACGAGCTGGACCTCGCGCCCACCGAGCGATACTATCCCCATGCCGAGGGGATCTACGAGGCCACGTTCGCGGGGCAGACGATGCTCCTTCTGCCGGCCGCCGCGCTGCGCCGGCGGCTCCGGGCCCGGCTTCCGACGATCGTTGCGGAGCGGCTCGACCAGCAGGCCGGCCGCGTCCGGTCCGACCTCTTCGAACGCGGGCAGCGGACGGTGTCCGAGTTTCGGGTCCGGATGCACGCGCGGCTCGACGAGAGCGCCCTCGCTCTCCGGCACGCCGCGGCGGCCGGTCAGGAAGCGGCGAGCGCCGACCCCCGGACGCGCGCGGAATGGAGCGACCGCCTCGACCGCTGGGAGGCCGATCTTCGACCGCTCCTCGAGGCGAACTCGCCGCCCGCCATCGTACTTCCCGCGGAGCCCGGGGGACCCCCATGAGGCTCCGATGAGTGCTCCCGCCCCCTCCGCGGCCGCGCCGACGGCCCGGCACGATCGGTCCCGGATACCGTCACCCGAGGACTCCGTCACCGTTCCGCAGCGCCCCGGACCGACCGCACTCACGAGCCTCCTCGCGCCGGGCACGAACTCGGCGGCTGTGTCCGGGGAACCGGCTCCCGACGCCCTCTTCGTCGACCTGAACCTCGACCAGCTCGTTCGCTCCCTGACCGAGAAGCGGGAGGAGTACGACCTCGCCGAACTGTACCGGATCGTGCCGCCCGAGCTCGGCACCGTGGTGTACCGGCAGGAGGTCGGGCGGGACCTCGGCGACCCCACGGTCCGCACGGTCGCCCTCGAGTTCGCCCAGCGCTTTCGGGACGTACGGTCCGACCTGCGCCGGGCGGAGCAGCGGGCGCATCCGCTCCAACGCGCTCGGTGGGTCCTCACCGCCCTGAGTCGATACGGCACGGCCGTGGAGGCGCTCGCGGACGGACTCTCCGGCGTCCCGATCCGATCGCACGCGTTCGTGTCGGTCCGCGACGAGCTCGCGCGATATCGGGGGTCCCCTCGGTTCCGATCCCTCCGGGTCGCGACCGGAGAGCTCGAGCGGGAATTCGCCGCGATCCGGTATGTCGTGCGCATCCGCGGTCGTCGCGTCGACGTCGCGCCCTACCGGGGAGAGCCGGACTACGGAGCCGAGATCGACGCGACGTTCGCCCGGTTTGAGCGCTCGGCGGAGAAGGAGTACCGCTTCTCGTTCCCGCACGGCCCGGACGTGAACACGGTCGAATCCCGCATCCTCGATCTCGTGGCCGCTCGATTTCCCGAGCCGTTCGGCCGGCTCGCGGCGATCGCCCGGGACGCCCCCCGGCTCCTCGAGCCGGCACTGTCCCGGTTCGACCGCGAGCTCCAGTTCTACCTCGCGTACCTCGAGCTCGCCGACCGCCTCGCGACCGGCTCCCTGGCGTGCTCGTACCCCGAGATCTCGGCGGACGGACGGGAGGTCGCCGTCGAGGGGGCGTTCGACCCGGTGCTCGCCCTCCGCGCCACCGTGCCGACCGCGCCGATCGTGCCGAACGATTTCTCCCTCCGCCCTCCGGAACAGGTGCTGGTCGTCACCGGGCCGAACCAGGGCGGGAAGACCACGTTCGCCCGCGCGTTCGGTCAGGTGTTCTACCTCGCCCGACTGGGCCTTCCGGTGCCCGCGCGCTCCGCGCGCCTCCCGTTCACGGACCGCGTGCTCTCGCATTTCGGCACGGCCGAAGGGATGGGCGACGGGCGAGGGCGGCTCAAGGACGACCTCCTCCGAGTACACGACCTCCTCGACCGATCGACCGAGCGCACCGTCGTCGTGCTGAACGAGAGCTTCGGCTCCACGAGCGTGGAGGACGCCGTGCTGCTCGGACGCTCGGTCCTCCGTCGTTTGGTCGATCGCGGGGCCCTCGCGGTCTGCGTGACGTTCCTCGACGAGCTCTCCCGGCTCGGACCCGAGACCGCCAGCATGGTCGCGGGCGTCGCCCCGGACGACCCCACGCGACGGACGTTCCGTGTAGAGCGCCGCGCGGCCGACGGTCGGGCGTTCGCGATCGCCCTCGCCGAAAGTCACGGGCTCGCCTACGCGGCGCTGCGCCGGCGGTGGTCGCCATGAAGCCGCTCTTGCTCGACCCGGAACGTTCCCCGGACCCCTCGGCCCCGCTCGTCCCGGGGGCGGAGGAGCTCGTCGAAGACCTCGGGCTCGATGCGGTCTTCGACGCCATGGGACGCGGAGACGCGTTCGTGCGGGAGATCGCCCGCCACACGCTGCTCTCGCCGCCGGTCGAGCCCCCGGTCGTTCGCTGGCGGCTCGACGCCTTCGAGGACGCGCGGGCGCAGGCCGCCGTGGTCGAGGAGCTGTACGCCACCGTGCTCCGCGCGCTCGAGGACGAGCGCTCGTTCTGGGGGTTCGGGCACAGCCCGTCCTCGCTCCTCTACCGCGCGGTCCGCGTGATGGGGGCGTTCGCCGACGCCCTCGACCGGCTCCGAGGGATCGCGGAGGAGCGCGGGGCGGCGTTCCGGTCCCCGGCGTTCGTCCGGTTCTTCGGGATGCTACGCTCCGA
>JASHVA010000146.1 GCA_030039715.1 Thermoplasmata archaeon
GGGAGCGGGGCCTGTACCCGAACGTCGACCTCTATTCCGGTTCGATCTACACGCTGCTCGGGATCCAGTCGGACCTGTTCACCCCGATCTTCGCCGCGAGCCGAGTCGCCGGCTGGACCGCCCACGTGCTCGAGGAGTACCAGGACCTCCGCCTGATCCGTCCCACGGCAAAGTACGTCGGAGCGGTCGACCTGACCTACGTGCCGATCTCGGAGCGGTCCGAGGCCGGACCGGCGCCCCGCCCCGCACGCCCTTGAAGTAGGTCGCCGCCCCTCTCGCGCTCGGCCGATGCGCTCCCGCCTCGCGGCCCTGGGAATCGTCGTCGCCCTCCTCGGCGTCGCGCTCCTCTTCGCCGCGGTCGCCCCCGGGAGCGACCGGACCGTCGACTCCTCGGCGACGGCGCCGTACTACGTCGGCCGTGTCGGCGGCTTCTCGCTGACCGGCTCGATCCCGATCTCGGTCTCCTGGTCCGTCAACGGCAGCTCCCCGGTCGAGGTCTGGGCGGCGGCCTGCGCCCTCGGGGACGTCTGCGGTTCCGCGCCCGCCCCCACGGACTACGAGAACGGGACCGCCGGCACCCTCACGATGAGCCAGCCGAACGGCGGCTCGATCGTCCTGGGCGTACTCTACGGCGGAGCGCCCGGGGAGTTCGTCACGTTCCACCTCACGGTCGCGCTCGCGACCGCGGGCTCGGTGCTCGCGGTCGTCGGCCTCGCGATCCTCGTCGCGGGGGTCGTCGTGCCGTCCCGGTCCGCGCCGTCCGGCCCCCCACCCTTGCCCCCGGACTCGTCCGGGTTACCGCCGACCCGCTGAACCCGGTTCGGCCGGGGCGCGCCGGCGGCGGCGGGGCGCGGCCGGCTCCCGCACCCGCTCGACGCTCATGAGCGGGTAGCGGAGGTCCGGTCGGTGGCGAAGCCGGGCGGTCACCTCGACCGCGCCGTCCCGAAGTCCCACCGTGACGTCGAGCATCGGCGGCGTCAGGTACCGGTACGCAAAGCGGCCGCGTCCGAGCGGTCCGCCGCGCTCGGGGCGCACGGAGACCCGGGCGCGGACCACGTACGGCTGCAGCCGGACCGCCGCCTCGATCGCGTGGGCGAGTCCGGTCGCCGTGCGCGGGGAGACCGGCACGCCGAGGTACTGGTGGAAGATGCCGCCGAGCTTCACGCCGGCCTCGAAGAGGAGCGCCTCCTTGCGGGAGAGACGGGCGGAGTGGATCGAGCGCCGCGGCATCGTCTACCCCGGCGCCGCGGGATGCGGAGTGCGATCGACCGTGAACGGCCCCACGAGATAGTACGCCGCGACCCCGACGAGGAGCACGTACGCGGCCACGAGGGCGATCAGGTAGAAGGGAGAGCCGACGGCGGGACGGAACTGGAGGACCACGAGCGCCACGGCCGCGGCGGCGCCGGCGACGGCCATCGGGAGACGCAGGGTCGCCCCGCTCCGGATCTTCGGGTACGGGACCGGCGCGACCATGAGCAGCGCGATCACGCTCGCCCCGATCAGGATCGCGATCGGCTGCACGCTCTGGAACGCCGGCGTGTCGTGGAAGAGGAGCGCGACGACGAGCGCGAGCGCCGCCTGCGGCGTCGGGACGCCGAGGAAGTACGACCGCTGGAAGCCCCGGGCCGTGAAGTAGACGAGGCGGGCGATCGCGGCCGCGAGATAGCCTCCGGCGACGAAGAGGAGCCAGGGGTTCCACGGGGACCAGAGCCCGACGTTCGACGTGTGCACGGCGATGAGGAACGCCGGGGCGACTCCGAACGTCACCGCGTCGGCGACCGAGTCGGCGTACCGGCCGAACGGGCTCGGGGGGAGGGGGCTGCGACGCGAGAACATCCCATCGAGACCGTCGAAGCCGATCGCGGCGACGACGAGGAACATCGCCCAGAGCTTGTTCCCCGCGAGCACGTAGAGGATCGCGCCGAGGCCGAGAAGCGCGTTCGCGAGCGTGGCGAGGTTCGCCGCGACGCGCCAGCGGTCGGTCACGGGACCTCGCGCGCGATCGGGCTCGCGCCGGCCCGCACGCGATCGCCCACCCGGACGGTCGGGGTCGTCCGAGCGGCGGGCAGGAGGACGTCGACCCGCGAGCCGAGCACGATCATCCCGAAACGGTCCCCCTTGCGCCCCTCGCTCCCCGGGCGGACGAACGAGACGAGACGCCGGGCGACGACCCCGGTCATCTGTACGACCTCGACCGGCCCGAGGGCGGTCGCGAACCGGTACGCCCGGCGCACGTTGTGGTCGGCGTCCGGCCGGTAGGCGGCCCGGTATCCCTCGCCCGCGTCGTCCACGGCCTCGAGCCGGGCATCCAGCGGAAGTCGGTTCACGTGGACGTCGGTGACGTTCATGAACACCGAGATCCGCCAGCGGTCGGCCTCCCGGTCGACCGCGCGCACGCGGCCGTCCGCGGCCGAGACGATCCCCGGCCCCGGAGCCCGCTCGGGGTCGCGGAAGAAGACGGCGAAGAAGATCCACAGCGCAGCGCCCGCCCCGAGAACCCCCAGGAACAGGAGGGGGAGCGGCAGGAGCCGGGCGGCGAGGAGTGCGGCGAGGACGAGAAGGAGAGCGGCCGTCGCCGCCAAAAACCGGCCGGCGCCGGGGGCGAACACGCGCCGCCTAGCCGGTGAGGACGATCTCGATGTTGACGCCGTCCGGCACCTGGATCCGCATCACCTGGCGGAGCGCGCGCTCGTCGGCGTCGATGTCGATGAGACGCTTGTGGATCCGCATCTCCCAGTGGTCGATCGTCGAGGTCCCGCCGCCGTCGGGGCCCTTCCGGACCGGCACGCGGAGCTTCTTCGTGGGGAGCGGGATCGGGCCGGCGATCGCGACCCCCGTCTTCGAGGAGATCTCGCGGATCTGCCGGCAGATCGAGTCGACCTTGTGCGAGTCGGTCCCCGAGAGGGAGATGCGGGCCTTCTGCATCGATAGTCCCTCCCCTCGAGCCGCCTCTCGAGTCGCCGAGCGCGACTACGCGCGCTTCTTGACCTCGACGACGACGCCCGCCGCCACGGTCTGCCCCATGTCGCGGACCGCGAAGCGGCCGAGCTGGGGGAACTCCTTGTACTTCTCGATGACGAGCGGGCGCTTCGGCGTGATGACCACGACCGCCGCGTCCCCGGTCTTCAGCGTCTGCGGGTTCTCCTCCGCGACCTGACCGGTCTTCGGGTCGAGCCGCTTCTCGAGCTTGGTGAACTCGCAGGCGACCTGCGCCGTGTGCGCGTGGAAGACCGGCGTGTACCCGACCGTGATCACGCTCGGGTGGTTGAGCACCTGGATGTTCGCGGTGAAGCTCTCCACGACCGTCGGAGGGTTCGACACCGGACCCGCGACGTCGCCGCGCCGGATGTCGTTCTTGTCGATCCCGCGGACGTTGAAGCCGACGTTGTCCCCGGGCTGCGCCTCCTGCACCGCCTCGTGGTGCATCTCGATCGACTTGACCTCGCCCGACTTTCCGCTGGGCAGGAAGACGATCTTGTCGCCGACCTTGAGGACGCCGGTCTCCACGCGGCCGACCGGCACCGTGCCGATCCCCGTGATCGTGTAGACGTCCTGGACCGGGAGGCGGAGGGCCTTCCCCGTCGCCTTCTCGGGGACCTTCAGGTTGTCGAGCGCCTGGAGGAGCGTCGGGCCCTTGTACCAGGGCATGTTCGGGCTCGCCTTGTTGATGTTGTCGTCCTTGAACGCCGAGATCGGGATGAACACGACCTGCTCGGCGACCTTGTAGCCGACGTTCTTGAGGAGCCGCGTGAGCTCCTCCTTGAGCGCCTCGAACTTCGCCTCGGAGTAGTTAACCTCCTGGCGGTCCATCTTGTTGATCGCGCAGATCAGCTGGTTGACCCCGAGCGTCCGGGAGAGGAAGATGTGCTCCCGGGTCTGCTCCTGCACGCCCTCGGCGGCGGAGACGACGAGCACGGCCGCGTCGGCCTGGCTCGTCCCGGTGATCATGTTCTTGACGAAGTCCCGGTGGCCCGGCGCGTC
>JASHVA010000147.1 GCA_030039715.1 Thermoplasmata archaeon
GCGCCGATGGCGACGAAGAGCACGGCCGAAGCGGTCTGGGATGGCGACCTCCCGCACGGGAAGGGGCGTGTGAAGGGAACGAGCGGAGGTCTCGCCGAGACGTCGGTCTCCTGGGCTGCGCGAACGGGCACTCAAGCCGGACTCACCACGCCGGAGGAGCTCCTCGCCGCGGCCCATGCCGCTTGCTACTCGATGGCGCTCTCCGCCGGGCTGGGTCGACAGCAGAAGACGCCGCAGGAGCTGCGCGTGCGGGCGACGGCGACGTTCGACAAGGTCGGCGACGGCTGGAAGGTGACGACCATGGCCCTCGAGGTGACCGGAAAGGTCCCGGGGATCTCCGCCGCCGACTTCGAGGCCGCCGCGAAGGCCGCCGCGCAGGGCTGCCCGATCTCGGGCGCCCTGAAGGGGAACGTCGAGGTTAGCGTCCGGGCGACCCTGGCGTAGCCTCGACCGGCTTGAGGTCGGCGAAGACGAACCCGTCCCGCTCGACTACCTCGCCGGGGACGACCTCGAGCGGGGAGGAGAACATCGGGCCGCCGGTCACGCAGGTGTGGAATTCACCGCGCTCCCCGCACGGGTCGACCTCGGGCGGCAGCTCGGCGAGCAGCGTGTGGTCGAACGAGCGGCCGGCGAAGCGCGCCGGCATCTTCCGGGGGTCGAGCGCGACGATCCGCGCTCGGAGGCCGGCGTCGATCATCTCGCGAGCCAGCCGCTCCGTGGGTCGGCCCCAGAGGGGAAAGACCGGGTCCACTCCCGTGCCGCGGAGCTTCTCCTCGCGATACGCCCGGATGTCCTCGAGGAAGAGGTCTCCGAAGACCACCCTCGTCACGCCCGCGCGTTTCAGTTCTTCGAGGGCGCGCCCCATCCGGTCCTCGTACACCGAGTTCGGGCACGGAGACGGGATCGACACCTTCCAGATCGGGAGGCCGGCGGCCCGCGCCTGGGCGTCCAGGATCGTCTCGCGGACGCCGTGCATCGACACGCGCGCGTAGGTCTCCGTCACCGTCGTGAGGAGGCCCGCCACCTCGAGCGCCCCGGCGCGCCGGACCTCGTAGAGTGAGAAGGCCGAGTCCTTCCCGCTGCTCCACGACACGACGGCCCGAGGACGCATCGGGACGCTCATCGGCTTCCGAAGTCGGAGAGCTGGCGCTGCACGCCTCGTCGGTCTCGATCGGCCGTCCGCGTCCCGGGCGCGGGATCCGCTTCGGGGGGGGAGGGCTCCGGCGCGAGCACCGCATCGCGGTCGGCGAGGCCCTGCACGACCGCCGCGTCGATCTCCGCGTCCACGAGGTAGGCGATCTCCTCGAGCGATAGGTCGAGTTCCCGAACGATCCGACGTGCGAGCTCGGGGTTCGCCGCCGAGCGGCCTCGCGGCCCGACCTCGAACACGGCCTCGAGGAACGGGAGGACCTCCTCCCGTGACTTCGCGCGGGAGAGGTGGAGACGCGCGCCCGCCTTGCGGACGATCGACTCTCGGACGGCGCGGGTGGCGCGCGAGCGACCCATTTCGCCGAGGAACCGGGGGAACTGGGCTCCGCCCGGCACTCGGCCCGGGGCCTCCCGGATCGCGAGACTCACTCCTCCGGTCATGAGCTCCGAGGCGTAGCTCCAGAGCCCCCAGACCCGGTACTGGCGAGCCCGTCGGAGCGCACGGTCCGCCGAGGAGAGCCGCTCGAACGCCCGGGCGCGATGCGCGGGATCCGGCGCAAAGAACGGGATGTTCTCCTCGATCCACGGGAGGAGGTCGTCCGGAGTCGCATCCAGGCGATCCTGGACCTCGACCGATCGGTAGTAGCGAGCGGCGGTGAGCGCCTCTTCCGTCAGCGCCGCGAAATCGGCGCTCGTGTCCCGGGTCCCCAGGATCGACAGCTGCAACGGACCCCGGGGCACCGGCGCGATCGCGTCGAGGTCGTTGAGCGCCGCTCGCAGGTCGCCGTTCGCGCGTCGGACGATCGCGGAGATCGCCTCCGGTGACACGTCCAAGACCTGGTCGCGCGCGATCGCGGTGAGCCGCGCGTTCATCTCGGGGTCGCGCAGGGGATAGAACCGGACCCTCAAGGCCGAGGTGCGGAACGCCGCCGAGTAGCGCGTGAGGACCCGCTCGTCGTTCACGGTCAATACCAGCGGCTGACGCGTGGACCGGAGCAGCCGGGCGATCGCACCGAGCCCGCCCCGGTCCGACGTGTCCGCCGGCCGGCCCGCACTCCTCCAATCGTCGAGGTCCTTGCGGGCCGACGCGAGGCGGGCCCAGGCGAAGTTGCCCGGTGACTTGGGGACCGAGTCCCAGGACCCGAACGCCGCCGGTTTTCCGCCGGGGACGAGACCCCACGTCTGGTTCAGTGCCTCGATCGCCCCGTAACGGCCGCGCAGGAACTCTTTCAGCGTCGGAGGCGACGGTGCCGGTCGCGCGGACTCGGTCGCCCGGCCGCTCAAGGAGTCGGCTTCGTCGAGCAGGATGAGCGACCTCGACGGACCGGCCCGCCGGGGACCGTCCAAGAGCGTGTGGCTGATGGAGGCGCGGCCGGCGACCTGCTCGATCGCACGTTCGTTCCGAGCGTCGGAGGCGTTCATCTCCACGACCGACCATCCCATGTCGGCGGCGAGCGC
>JASHVA010000148.1 GCA_030039715.1 Thermoplasmata archaeon
CGAAGAACGGTGACGCCGGCCGGACGTCATCCTCCGGAGAACGTCGCCACCACGGTCAGGCGGGTCGGGCCCTCGACCGGGGTGTCGAGCGGGATCGGCGTGTCGTCGACCAGGACGGCGCTGCCTTCCGGCGCCTGGCCGATCGAACGCAGGACGGTGCGGACCGGCGTCCCTCGCGCGACGGTGAGCTCGCGCCGGTCAACCGAAGCTCCCCGGGTCAGCTCGATGATGACGAGGACCGGCGAATCGGGAGCGCTGAGGGGGAGAGTTTCCGACGTGGGCCCCGCGGACCCCGCGCCCTTTGAACTCCCGCGATGCATACGCACCACCAGATCTCGAATCTGGCGCCTTGGCCGAGCTAGGCTACCTCAGCGCGTGTCAGCTCCCGAGCGTCGCGCGTATTTGGACGTTCTCCGCGACTTCCCAGCCCCACGTCTCGACACCCGCGACGGGAACAAATCCGAGCCGCTCGAGGATCGGCCGACTGGTGGAGTCGACGGCCTCCGTGAACAGGGCGCGCGCTCCCCGCTCGCGGGCCCACGCCGCGCGGCCCTTCACCAGTTCCCGGTAGATCCCTCGCCGACGGAACGCCGGCGACGTCCCTCCTCCGAACAGCCCCGCGAGCGCGTGGCCGGGCGCAAGCTCCACGCGGCCGACCGAGGCCGGGACTCCGTCGACGTACGCGATGAAGAGACCGACGCGCGGGTCGACCGGGTGAGGGGCGCGCGGGGCGTCAGACGGTGCTGGGGGGGCGCCGAACGCGGCGCGGTCGATCGCGGCGTAATCCTGGAAGACGTCGTCCTCGAGCACCGGCCGTACGTCCAACCCCGGCGCCGGCGCGCCGGCCGGTATCTCGCGGGCGAGGTCGAAGAGCATCAGCGTTTCGTGCGGCTTGGGTCGAAAACCGGCCCCCGCCAGCGCGGTCGCGACGTCCGGCTGTGGGTCGTGGGCGTAGAGCTTCCAGACGATCGAACGGCCCTCCGCTCGCGCGCCGGCCTTTTCGCGCTCGATCGTAACCACCAGCTGCGAGAACGGGATGCGGGACCAAAGTACGAACGTCTTCGACGCAGTGACCAGTCGCGTCAGGTGCGCGGTCTTCTCCACCCCGTACGCCCCCATCGCGGGGGGATCCTCACGTCGTTCCCGATCGAAGCGGGCGAGCAGTTCCGCCGTGTCCATTCGTTAGCTCGAGGAGGACCGCGGCGGAGCATAACGGTGGCTCGCGTCCCGGCGTCCGCGTCGAGTCTGCCGCGTCTCCGCGGATCCCAGCGGGCCGAACGATTTTCGGGTCGTGGTCCGAACGTGCGCCGGATCGGTCGGGCGCCGGCGGGGCCCGGGAAGCGCTGAGGGGGAGATTTGAACTCCCGCGACGGAAACCCGTCACCAGATCTCGAATCTGGCGCCTTGGCCGAGCTAGGCTACCTCAGCACTCGAACGGAGCGGAGCGTCGCGCCTATTTGGTCGTTCTCTCGGCGGCGGGGTTCGCGGCGCCGGTACGGGCCGCCGCGGGGTCGCCATCTCGGGGCGCCGGGGACCGTCGAACGACGGCGCCGACCCTTCGAAACCGCGGCCCCCAAAGCACCCCGGGATCGCGAAACGTTCGGGTCCGGCGTTCCCGACGCGTCACCGCGACGGGGGGCCGGCGAGCGCGCTCTTCAGGCGTCCGATCGCGTCGGTGGTCGACGGGTCGACGCGGCGACGGTCCGCGAGGAAGAGGCTCACGTGGTCGCCGAGCAGAACCCCGACGGCAACCGCTTCCAGCCGGTCCTCGGGCGGCAGCTCGATCGACGCCACGGGGACGCCGCGGAGCGCGAGCAACCGCTCGAAATGGCGTAGACCCCGCCGTGTCGGTGGCGGGGCGCCGGCCCACTCGAGCAGTGCGACGGAGAAGCGACGGGCCTCGGCCTTCCCGATGGCATCCCATCCTACGATCGAGTTGTGGAGCACCTCGGGCAGTTCGTCGAACAGTGCGAGGGATTTCGCGTTCTCCTCGATCTGGGTCTTCCATCGTCGGGCGACGGCGACGAACGCGCTCTCGGCGTAGATCGTGGGGAGGCGTCCGGAGAACCGTCGGGCCCATGCGGCCGCCGGCCCTCGGGCGGAGGCGTACTGAGGGAGGAGCCGGCGCAGCCGTGCGGCGATCCGCCCGACCCGGGACTCGTTCGACTCGGGGAACCACGGGTCCAACAGCCCGAGGAGTCCTCCGAGCACGTGGCCGACGGAAGCGCGTGGGGGCAATCCGGGCGGCAGCAGGAGCACGGGAACGCCGTCCCGCTCGGCGCGGGCGGCGAGGGCCCCGCCCGAAGTGATCGCGACCCGGACGGCGTCGACGCGACCGGCGGCGTCGTACGCCCGAAGCGTCTCCCACGTGTCGCCGGAATAGCTGACGAGTACCACGCGGCTCTTGCGCTCGACCGCCCTCGGCAGGTCGGGCGAGCGGATCGACGTGAGCGCGAGCGGCGTCTCCGCCGCAAGAACGCTGCGCGCGAGGTCGGCGGCGATCGCGGACCCGCCCATGCCGACGGCGTAGACGGCCGTCGAACGGCCGGTCGCCGGCGCGGCGATCTCGAGCCCCGCCCGGAACCCGTCGACGAGCTGCGTCGGAAATCCCGCGGCGAGCGCCCGCATCCGGAGCGCGCCCGACGCCCGGGCCGTCGGTGGCGGCACGGCCCGGTCGGCCCCCACCCCAAGATAGCCCTTGCGCCGCGTTCCTCCGGCGGCCGTCGCCCCGCCGCAGCGAAACTACTTGAGGGCGGGACTTCCATCCTTCCGCCGCGGAAGATTCTGTCGATGGCCGAGCCCCGCAGGAGGAGCCACCGCGTCCGGGAAACCACCGGCTCCCGAAGCTGAGCCGCGCATCTCCACGG
>JASHVA010000149.1 GCA_030039715.1 Thermoplasmata archaeon
GAGCGTCGAAAAGTCGCTCGGCCTCCTCGGTATCGCCGGAGTGCGTCGCGTCACGACCGCGCGGGTCTACGACATCGAGTTCGCCGACCTCACCGCCGCCGAGGCGCACCGGCGCGCAGAGGAAGCGGTCGACCGCCTGCTCGCGAACCCGGTGATCCATCGCGTCACGATCCGACCGCGTCCGGATTAGTCGCATGTCGCCCGTCCGTCGCCCGGCGCCCCCCTCGTGGGCCCCCGGTGTCGGCACCGTCGAGGTGCGCGCCGCCTCGGCGCGCGCGCTGGAGCGGCTCTCGCGCGAGCGAGGGCTCGGGTTCAGCCCCGCGGAGCTCGGCCGGATCCAGTCGTACTTCCGCGCGGAGGGTCGCGAGCCGACCGACGTGGAGCTCGCCGGCCTCGCGCAGAGCTGGAGCGAGCACTGCAGCTACAAGAGTTCCCGACCGTACCTCAAGAAGGCGTTCGCGACGCTCCGACCGCCCGCGCGCGTGCTCGGGACCGGGGACGCGGGCGTCATGCGGTTCGAGGACGGCTTCGCCTACGCGCTCCGGATCGAGTCGCACAATCATCCGTCGGCCGTCGAACCGTACGGCGGCGCCGCCACCGGAATCGGCGGGATCCTCCGCGACGTCCTCGCGGTCGGCGCGAAGCCGATCGCCCTCACGGACCCGCTCTTCTTCGGTCCGCTCGACCTCCCGGACGATCGGCTGCCCCGGGGGATGAAAAGCCCGCGGTACCTCGCGAGCGGCGTCATCGCCGGGATTCGCGACTACGGCAACCGGGTCGGGGTGCCGACGGTCTCGGGCGGGATCTACTTCGACCCGTCGTACGTCGTGAACCCGCTCGTGAACGTCGGCTGCGTGGGGTTTCTGCCCCGCGCTCGCCTGCGCCCGAACCGGGCGCGGGCCGTCGGCGACCGGCTCGTCCTCGTGGGAGGACTGACCGGACGCGACGGCATCGGCGGCGTCGCCTTCGCTTCGAAGGAGCTCACGGACCGCAGCGAGACCGAGTCGCGGGGCGCGGTCCAGCTCGGCAATCCGATCATGAAGGAGCCGCTCATCCACGCCTGCCTCGAGGCGTTCGACCGCGGGCTCGTCCAGGGACTGAAGGACCTCGGGGGCGGGGGGATCGCTTCGGCCTCGGGCGAGCTCGTCCACTCCGGCGGATTGGGCTCGCGGATCGATCTCGCGCGCGTCCCGATGCGCGAACAGGGCCTCCGGCCGTGGGAGGTCTGGGTCTCCGAATCCCAGGAGCGGATGCTGCTCGACGTCCGACCGCGCGACCTCGAGTCGGTGGTCGAGATCTTCCGGCGCTACGACGTCCCGGTGACCGACCTCGGGGAAGTGACGGCGCCCCCGTTCGAGACGATCGACTGGGACGGCCAGCCGGCCGCCCGGCTGCGCGTCGGCTTCCGCGTCGACCCGGCTCCCCTCCGGCGGCCCACGCGAGCTCGCCGCCGGGCGGCGCGGCCGACGCCCGCCGTGTCGTCCGAGGACATCGGCGGGCTCGTCGAGGACCTTCTGCTCGCGCCGGATTCGGTCTCGCGCGAGGCCGTGATCCGAGTCTACGACCACGAGGTCCAGGGTCGCACCGTGGTGAAGCCGCTCCAGGGGCGGATCGCCTCGCCGTCGCACGGGGACGCCGCCGTCCTGCAGCCGCGGGCCGAGAGCGGCCGCGGTCTCGCCGTCGCCACCGCCGCCCAACCCTGGGCGTGCCGGGAGGACCCGCGCGCCGGCGCGACCTGGACGGTGGAAGAGGCGGGCCGGAACCTCTACGCGGTCGGCGCGCGGCCGGACGCCTTTTCGAACTGCCTCAACTTCGGCAACCCCGAAGACCCGGGCGTCCTCGCGGACTTCGCGGCGGCGACCGAGGGTCTCGCCGCCGGGGCTCGCGCGCTCGGATTCGCGGTGCCGTCGGGGAATGTGAGCTTCTACAACGGGGGGCTCGGGGCCGGCATCCTTCCCACCCCGGTGCTGCTCGCGACCGGGATCGTCGACGAGATCGGACGGACGACCACGGCGGACTTGAAGGCCCCCGGCAACGCCCTCTACGTGGTCGGGCGATCCGCCCCCGAGCTCGGGGGATCGCTCTGGGCTCGTCGCCGGGGACATTCGGGGCTTCGGATCCCGCCGGTCGATCCCGCCGGCCTGCGCCGCCTCGGGGAGGCGCTCGTGCGCGCCGGCGCCCGGGGGGAGCTCGCCGCCGTCCACGACATTTCGGACGGAGGGCTCGCCGTCGCCCTGCCGGAGATGGCGTTCGGCGCCCGCCTCGGCTTCGACATCGACCTGTCGGCGCTCGGCCTCCCGACCGCGGGCCTCGCGCTGGCCGCCGAAGGTCGCTCCCGGTTCGTCGTGGAGGTCCCGTCCGATCGGGAAGCGGCGTTCCGACGCTCGCTCGGGCGGCTGCCGTCCGCCCGGATCGGCCGGGTGACCGAGAACGCCGGTGCGTTCCGCTGGGGAGAGGAGCGCCTCGCCACGCTCGACCTCGAGCCCCTCTACCGCCGCTGGCACGACGCGCTCGCGCTCCCGTAGTCGCGACCGATGACCGTCACCGCGCTCGTTTCGGGCGGAAAGGACTCGATCTACGCGGCGTACCTCGCCGATACCCAGGGGCGGACCGTGGACGAACTCGTCGTGCTCCGGCCCGACGACCCCGAATCGATGATGTTCCACACTCCGAACCTCGAGCTCGTACGCCTGCAGGCCCAGGCGTGGGGGAAGGGGTTCCGGTCGGTGCCCGTGACCGGACGGGACGAGGCGGCCGAACTCGCGGCGCTCGAGACGGCGATCGCGGGCGCGAGCGGATGGGTCGTCGCGGGCGCGATCCTCTCGTCGTACCAATGGGCGCGCCTCCTCCGCATCGCCGGACGTGTCCCGCGGCCCGTCTTCACTCCGCTGTGGCGGAAGGACCCGGGACGGGTCGTGCGCGAGGAGATCGCCGCCGGTCTCGACATCCGGTTCGTGCAGCTCGCCGCGGAGTCGCTGGGCCCCGAACTCTTGGGCGCCCGCCTCGATCTCGAACGGCTCGCGGAGCTCGAGCGGCGGAGCGAGAACGTCCGCGCGACGAACGTCGCGGGGGAGGGCGGCGAGTACGAGACCGCGGTCGTGGACGCCCCGTTCTTCCGCGCGCGGATCGTTTTCGACCGGTCGGAGCGCGCCGTCGGTCCGAGTTCGAGCCGGCTCGAGGTCCTCGAGGCGCATCTCGAGACCAAGGGAGCCACCGATACCGGACCCCGGAGGTAGCGCGCCCAGAGTTATCTGCCCCGGGGCGCTCTCGGGTACCGATGTCCGCGGGCCGCGCGACCGCGCCGGCGTCGAGCGGGCGGCCGTCGGGGAGCGAGTCCGACGAACCCGTTACCGAAGCGACCCGACGCTGGGAAGAGGAGGTCGCCGCCCCGGCGCTCGCGAAGAGCCCCGAACGAAAGAGCCGGTTCGCGACGCTCGGCGGCATCCCGGTCGATCGGGTGTACACCCCGCGCTCCCGCCGCTCCTCGTTCGACGAGGTCGGCTATCCCGGCCAGCCGCCGTTCACGCGCGGCGTCCACCCGACGATGTACCGCGGGCGGCTCTGGTCGATGCGGATGTTCTCGGGCTTTGGCTCGCCCGAGGACACGAATCGGCGATTCCATTATCTCCTGAAGCACGGCGAGTCCGGTCTCTCGATC
>JASHVA010000150.1 GCA_030039715.1 Thermoplasmata archaeon
TCCGTGCGCCGCCGGACGAACCCGTTCTCGAGCAGGGCGAGGAAGACCTCCTGGACCGTCCGCTCGTGGACGAGCGTGCGCGTCGTCGTGAAGAGGTCGTAGGAGACCCCGAGGCGCTCGAACGCGGCCTTGTTGAGCTCGTGGTACCGTTCGGAGATCGCCGCGGGCGTGGTGCCTTCCTTCTCGGCGCGTACGAGGGTCGGCGTCCCGTGCATGTCGGAACCCGAGACCATCAGGACCTCGTCGCCGCGCAGCCGGTGGAATCGAGCGAAGATGTCGCCGGGCAGGTACGCGCCCGAGAGGTGGCCGATGTGGAACGGGCCGTTCGAGTACGGCCACGCGATCGCGACGAGAATCCGCGCCATGACGACCCTGCGGGCCGCGGAGGGGCGCGCGGACGTAAGCTCTTCGCCGATGACGCCCGCGCGCGGCGAGGAGTTTATGCCCGCTCCGCCCTGCCCGGCGCGTGCCCGATGAGCCGCCGATGCACCGGCCCTCGGTACCCGAAGCCGATCGTCTGATCGGCGTGAAGCACCCGGTCCTCTCCCACGGTTTCGTCGTCCTTGTCGACTACATGGGGAACGATGCCGCGATCGTTCAGGCCGCGCGCGTGTCGTACGGGCAGGGCACGAAATCGGTCCGCGACGACCGGGGCCTGATCCGTTACCTGATGCGCCATCGCCACACGACGCCGTTCGAGATGGTGGAGTACAAGTTCCTGGTGCGGCTGCCGATTTTCGTCGCCCGGCAGTGGGTGCGGCACAGAACGGTCTCTCTGAATGAATATTCGGCGAGGTACTCCGTAATCCCCGACGAGTTCGAGGTTCCGCCGCCGGAAGAAGTGCGCCACCAGTCGACGCGGAACCGGCAGGGCCGGGGGGAGCCGCTCCCTGCGGAGGTCGTGGAAGCGTTCCGTTCGGACCTCGACCGGATCTCCCGCGAGTCGTACGGCGCCTACCAACGCGCCCTGGACGCCGGCGTTGCGCGCGAGACGGCACGACTCGTCCTCCCCGTCGCCTATTACACGCAATGGTACTGGAAAATCAACCTCCACAATCTCTTCCATTTCCTGTCGCTCCGCCTCGACGCGCACGCGCAGGAGGAGATCCGGCTCTACGCCGCCGAACTGGCCCGGATCGCGAGGATCGTCTGCCCGGTGGCGTTCGAAGCGTTCGAAGATTTTCAGCTCTCCGGGCTCGACCTGAGCCGGCGGGAGCAACGGGCGGTGCGCGCGCTGCTCGAGGGGAAGAGCCCCGCCGAGGCGTGCGAGATCGCCGGCCTGCCACTGACCCGGGACGACGGCAAGCCGATGGCGACCGGGGAAGGAGTCGAATTCCTCGAGAAACTCGAACGGCTCCGAGCGCGCGACGCGTCCGTCGGCCCCGGCTAGAACCGCGGGTCGTCGCCGTCGTCGAGAGTGAACCCGGGCCGCGGTGCGAAGTCTCGTACCGGCCCGGAAAATCGGGACGGCAAGACCGGCCCCAGCCGCTCGGCAGCCCGTCCCGAGGGGTCGGGCGCGACGAGCAGATCGGCGAGCCGTCGGGCGGTCCCGCCGGCGCGCATTACGCCGAATCCATTGAAGCCGACGATCGCGTAGAGCCCATCCGCCCCCGGCACGGGACCGACGACCGGTCGACGGTCCGGTGTCGAGGTACAGACTCCCGCCCAGGCTCGGACGAGCTCGGCGTCGGCCCAGCCCGGGAGCCGGCGTTCGAACGTCTCGGCCAGGTGGGCAACGAACGAGTCATCGGCTCCCGGATTGAACCGTTCGGGGTCGACCTCGACCAAGCGGGTGCCGTCGCCCGCGAGCACGCGACCGCGGGCCTCCGGGCGGGCGTAGACATCGACGTCGATATCGTGGACCGAAGGGAACACCTCGGGTCCCGGTCGGGGGCGGAGCACGGCCGCTTGGGTCCGGTACGGAGAGAGCGGAAGCGGATGCCCCACCGCGCGGAGGAGCGCCTTCGACCACGCCCCGGCGGCGATCACCGCGGTCGAAGCCCGGACGTTCCGATTCCCCGCCTCGAGCTCCCAGGCCGAGTCCGACCTCGCGAACCGCCCGAGCGGCGTCCCGAGAACGAACTCCACTCCCGCCTGCCGCGCCGACTCGGCGAAGATCTCGCCCATCGTGCTCGGCGTGACGACCGCGTCGCCGGGCGACCAGATCCCGCGGGGCCGGTCGTCGAAATCGCCCCACGGAACGCGCGCGGTGAGCCCGCCCGCGTCGAGCTCCTGCACGGCAACCCCCCACTCCCTCAGCCGCGCCACCGCGCGGTCGAGTACCGACAGCGCCGCCGGGTCCCGGGCCCAGCGGACGAATCCGTTGACGGTGTACGCCGAGGGGTCCCAGCGGGCGCTCAGCGCGGCGTATTGCCGCATCGACTCGCGCGTGACCTCGACGTCCCACCGGTTCCAGAGCTGCTCGGTCACAATCCCCGCGGCCCGACCGGTCGCTCCGGCCCCGGGAGTCTGCGGGTCGTAGACGACGACCGGGCCGACCTTGAGCTCCGAGAGATGATAGGCGAGCGCGCAGCCCGCGATGCCGGCGCCCAGGATCACGACCTCGGCCCGGGAGGCGGTCACGGTGCGCCGCGATGCGAGCCGCGAGTTAATACTCCGGCTTCGCCCGCTGGTAGGCGTTCCGCAGCGCCTGCGTGTCGACGTGCGTGTAGATCTGGGTCGTGGCGACCGAGGCGTGGCCGAGCAGCTTCTGGATGTATCGGATGTCGCAGCCGCGCGAGAGGAGCGCGGTCGCCAGAGTGTGTCGGAGCATGTGCGGCGTCACTCGGCGCGGGATCTCCGCGGCGGCCGCCGCCCGACGGACGATCCGCTCGACGGTGACGGGTCCGACCGCGAACAGGCGGAGGCCCGACTCGCCGGCGAGCGTCCGGTCGGT
>JASHVA010000151.1 GCA_030039715.1 Thermoplasmata archaeon
GTCGACCCCCGCGAGCCCGGGGCGGTGCGGGCCGCGGTCGACCGGGGCACCGACGGCCGCGGCGTCGACCTCGCGGTCGTGGCGGTCGGCCACCCCGCGCTCGTCCGCGACGCGACCTCGCTCGTGCGCCGAGGCGGGACGGTCAACCTCTTCGGCCTTCCCGAGTCGGGCAGCCGGCTCGACGCGGACCTCCAGGACCTGTATCTCCGCGGCGTGCGGATCGTCCCGACGTACGCCACGACCGAGCCGGACATCGCCGAGGTCCACCGACTCGTCGTCGCGGGGGAACTCCGCCTCGGCGACCTCGTCACGCACCGGGTGCCGCTCGCCGAAGTGGCGGAGGCGTTCCGGCTCGCGGGCCGTCCCGAGGACGCCGTCAAGGTCGTGGTGACGGGCGCGGCGGCCTGACCTACGCCTCGGCGTCCTCGCCGAGCACCTGACCGACGACCCGGTGCGTCGCGCGGATGCGGGCCCCCGGGCCGACGACCGAACCTTCCACGTGCGCCTCCCGCCCGACCGCGACGCCGTCCATCAGGATCGAGTTCTCGACGTGGGCCCCGGGCTCGACCGTCACGTGCTCTCCGAGCGTGACGTAGGGGCCGAACGACGCCTCCCGGGCGGAGAAGGCCCCCATCGTCGCCACCGGACCGGTGCCGCGCGCCCCGGGCGGGACGCCGCCCGGACCCCCGCGGTGGTCGTCGAAGAGCAGGCGCTGCGCGTGCAGGATCCGCTCGGGGGTCCCGGCGTCCTCCCAGTATCCCGAGAGCCGAAAACCGTACACTCCCTCGGCGAGGAGGCCCGGCACGACCTCCCGCTCGAAGCTCACGGCGCGACCGGCCGGCACGCGGTCGATCACGTCGCGGCGCCAGATCGCGATCCCGGCGTTGATCCACCGGGAGGGCGCGTCCTTCGGCTCCGGCTTCTCCACGAAGGCAGTGATGCGGTCCCCGGATCCGAGCGCCGCGACGCCGTACGGACGCGGGTCGTCGACCTCGTAGAGCGCCATCGTGCCGACGCCGCCGTGCGCCGCGTGGACGGACCGCATGCGACCGAGGTCCGCCGAGGCGAGCACGTCCGAGTTCAGGAGGAAGAACGGGTCGGAGAGTCCCGCCGAGGCGTTCCGCATCCCACCGCCCGTGCCGAGCGGCTCGGCCTCGGGCACCGTGCGCACGGGCCAGCGGACCGGGTGCGCCTTCACGTAGGCGGCGAGAAGGTCGGCCTTGTAGCCGGTGGCCAGGACCACTTCCTCGACGTCCGGCGGCAGCAGGTCGAGCACGTGGTAGAGCATCGGCTTCCCCGCGACGGGGATCAGCTGCTTCGGCACGGCGTACGTGACCGGACGCAGGCGCGTGCCGAAGCCGCCGACCAGGACGATCGCCTTCATCGCCGCCGCCGGACCGGCTCCGGCCATATCGCCCTATGCCCGGGGCCTAGATGAGGCTCGGCGGCTCCCCGCGTTCGACGGCCCGGGCGTAGTCGCGCTGCACGAGGTGCTTCAGGAGAGCGGCCGGGCTCCCCCAGATCGGCACGGCACGCACGGCGCCCGCCGCGCGGCCGATGCCCAGGGCGACCACCACGCCGCGCTCGCGGTACTCGAACGGCACGAGCGGCCGGCCGTTCCAGCGGGCGACGAGATTCCGGGCGGCGGTCCGCGCCTCGCCGAGGGCCGCCTGTGCGGTCGCGGGAACGGTCCCGCCCGTCCGCGGGTCGGGGAGTTCGACGACGTCTCCGACCGCGAAGACGCCGGCGTGACCCGGGATCTCGAGCGTCCGGTCGGCGGCGATGCGCCCGGCCCGTCCGTGCGGGACCGGGAGACTCTTCACCGGCGGCGGGGCTTCGAGACCGGCGCACCAGACCGCGAGGTCGCACGCCAGGACGGAACCGTCCTCGAGCGCCACCCGGCCGGGGTCGACCCGCGTGACATTGACGCCGGGAAGGAGCACGACGCCCGCCTCCCGGAGCGAGCGGCGCGCCCGCTCGACCACGGAGCCGGGGAACCCCGCGAGAAAGGGGAGCGCGCCGACGACCTGGAAGACCGCGGGGGGCCGCGCCGCCGGGCCGGCGATCCCGGTCCAGTCGGTCGTCGCGATCTCGGAGGAGAGCTCGGTCCCGGTCGAGCCGCCCCCCACGACGACGAACCGAGGTCGTCGCTCGCCCGGCAGGCTCGCCGACGCCCGTTCGACGTCCCGGATCGCGGCCGCGAGGCGCTTCGCGCCGGAGAGCCGGTAGACCTGATGCGTGTTCTCCGCGGCGCCGGGAACTCCGAAGTAGGCGGCGACGCTGCCGAGGCAGATCGCCAGCGAACCGAACCGGATCGGGCCGGTATCGAGCACGACCGTGCGACCGTCGAGGTCGATCCGCTCGACCGAGCCCTGGCGGAACTCGACCGCGGTCCCCTCGAGGACTCCGGCGAGGGGCACGACCCACGGGTCGACCTGCTCCCCCGACGAGGCGAGCTTCCCGACCTCGTAGAGCTGCGTGCGAAGGACGTGTACCGGGTTCCGGTCCACGAGGACGACCGGGATCTTCCCCCGGGTCCGCCGATGCACCTCCTGCGCGATCGTGAGGCCGGCGTAGCCCGCCCCGAGGATGACCGCGGGATCCGACGCCCCCGTCCCGGTCATCGGGCGCCACCGGCGCCGCCGCGCTTAGTGTTGGCGGGCGCCCGAGCGGGCAAGCTCTATCTGGCCGGCCCGGGTGAAGCGGCCCATGACGCCTCGCTCCATCCTGGTCGCGTACGACGGCTCGCCGGAATCCGATCACGCCCTCGCGGAGGCGGCGGACCTCGCCCGTCTCGCGAAAGCGAAGCTCACGATCGTGGGAGCGGTCCCTCTCGTATCCCAGGGGTTCGGCACGCGGCCGCCCGCCGGGGAGACGGTCGCCCAGACCCTCGCCGCGTCGCGGAACGCCTTGGAGGCGCAGCGCGCGAAGCTCGAAAAGTCCGGGCTCGCGGGCGTCACGGTCGACCTCCTCGAGGGAGACCCGGTCGCCTCGGTCGTGGGGTACGTCCAGGCCCACGACATCGACCTCGTCGTCGCGGGGACCCGCGGGCTCGATGCCCTCGGCCGGTTCTTCCTCGGCAGCGTCTCGGACGGGATCCTCCACTACGCGCACTGCTCGGTGCTCGTCGTCAAGCCGCCGCGAGCCCCGGCCGCTCGTCGCGGATAGTCCGGCCGCGCCCGAACCGAGATAACCCGCCCCGGCGTCGCCGAGGGATGTGCGGCTCCTGATCGTCGACGACGACTCGGTCTTCCGGGAGGAACTCTCCGACCTCCTCGCGGACGAGCACCACGTGGCGACCGCGGCGTCGGTGCCGAAGGCGATCGAGGAGCTCGAGCGGGAGGACTTCGACGTCGTGTTCACCGACCTCAAGATGCCGCGGCACAGCGGCCTCGAGCTCCTCCACGAGATCCGGCGTCGCTGGCCGACCACGCTCGTCGTCCTCGTCACCGGCTTCGCGACGGTCGAGACGGCGGTCGCCGCGATGAAGGACGGCGCCTTCGACTACGTGCGAAAGCCGTTCCAGCTCGCGCAGATCGCCGCGACGCTGGAGCGGGCGCGGGAGCAGTTCCGGTTCGAGCGGGACCCCGGGGATGCTCGGAACCCGGACGCGACCGCGCGGCGATGGTCGGAGCGTGCGGGGCTCCCGGTGCTCCAGTTCACGAGCCGGTCGGTCCGGTCCCGGCCCGGGGTGACGGTGGCGCCCTCCTCCGCCGTGGAACCCACGCAGATCCGGGCGGAGGTCGAGTCGTTCTTCGCCGCGCACCCCACCGGAGCGGTCGTCCTCGAGTCCGCCGAACGGCTCTTCGAGGGCCGGCGGCGGGCCGACTCGGTCGCCTTCCTCTCCTGGCTGAGGGACTATCTCGAAGGCCGGGGACCGCTCCTCGTCAGCTTCGACGCCGACCGCCTGAGCGCGAACGACGCGAACGACCTGCGGGCCGCCGTCGCCGCCCCGAGGACCCGGGCGACCCTGGAGGCGCTCGGCAATCCGATCCGACGCGCGGTGCTCCGGCGGATCGCCCGGGGACCGTGCTCGTTCTCCGAGGCGATGCACGCCGCCGAGCTCGACGACTCCCCCAAGCTCGCCTTCCACCTCAAGAAGCTCGTCGACGAAGGGCTCGTCGCCCACGTCGACGAAGAGTACCGCGTCACGCCGCTCGGGCAGGAGTCGGTCCGATTGCTCGAGACGATGGACGCGTTCGCGCCTCGCGACGCGAGCGGCGGGTCGGCGACCCCCGCGCCGGCGCGTCGGACGAACTAAAGCGCCGGACCTACGCCGGCACCGTCGACGACTCGACCCGAGCCGGAACCGACCGGACGAGCTGGAGCGCCGCGAGGAAACCCCAGAGGAGGATCGGGAACACGATGAACCGCTCGATGAGCCCGGGGTCCCACGTCGTGTTGTTCCCCTGGGTCGGGACGTAGTAGGCGAGCGCGGCCAGCGTCACGAGGCCGAGCACGATCGACACCCAGCGCATCGAGTGCCAGCGGCTGTCGGGGCCGAACCCGGCGCCGAGGGCCACGAGCGCGATGCCGCCCGGGGCGAAGACCAGCAGCGAGGAGAGTCCGTGGACGGTCGGGTTGACGTTCTCGGGAAAGACGCCAACCCCGATCGCGGCGAGGCTCGCGACGAGCAGGAGCCCGAGGCCGACCCACCGGGTCCCGCCGCGCGGGAAACCGTTCCAGGCGAGCAGGATGCCCACGAAGGCGAGGATCCCGAGCAGGATGATCGAGATGTTGAAGACCCAATGCCAGGGGGAGGTCGCCGTGTTGCCGAGGTCGCTGATGTAGTTCTGGAGGTCCGAGTACCCCGGGTAGCCGGCCTGCACCACGGCCATCGCGACCGAGAACTG
>JASHVA010000152.1 GCA_030039715.1 Thermoplasmata archaeon
CCTGATCGTCGACGGCGGGAACTCGTACTACCGCGACACGCTCCGCCGCGCCGCGACCGTCACGGGCTGGGGATTCCGGTTCGTCGACGTCGGGACGAGCGGCGGGATCTGGGGGCTCGCGGAGGGGTACTCGATGATGGTCGGCGGGGCGCCGGAGGACGTGGAGCGCCTCCGCCCGGTCCTCGAGACGCTCGCGCCCGGTCCGCAGCGGGGCTGGGGCCGCATGGGCCCGGTCGGCTCCGGCCACTTCGTGAAGATGGTCCACAACGGGATCGAGTACGGGATGATGCAGGCGTATGCGGAGGGGTTCGCCGTGCTGCAGGGCAAGACCGAGTTCGCGCTCGACCTCCACCAGATCGCCGAGGTCTGGCGGTACGGCAGCGTCGTGCGCTCCTGGCTCCTCGAGCTCACCGAGGACGCGCTCGCCGAGAACCCGACGCTCGCGGGGATCGAGCCGTGGGTGGTCGACTCCGGGGAGGGTCGATGGACGGTCGCAGAGGCGATCGACCTCAACATCCCCGCGCCGGTGATCACGCTCGCGCTCCAGGTGCGCCTGCGCTCGCGGGAGGCCGACCCGTTCACGGAACGGCTCCTCGCGATGATGCGCAACAAGTTCGGGGGCCACGAGGTCAAGCGGGAGAGCTAGGCATGGTCTCGCCCCCGCCCCAACGCCACCTCTTCGTCGTCTTCGGCGCGACCGGGGACCTGATGCAGCGGAAGATCCTCCCGGTGCTCTTCCAGCTGCGCGCCTCGGGCAAGATGCCCGAGGGCAGCCTCGTCCTCGGCGTCGCCCGCCGACCGATCGACGACGCCACGTTCCGCGCGCTCGCCCGCTCCTCGCTCGAGAGCGCCAAGGTCGCCGACGCGGCCCGGGTCCAGGCGTTCTGCGACGCGAGCCTCTTCTACCAGTCGGTGCCGGACGAGACCGCGCCGAGCTTCGCGGCCCTGCGCGCCCGCATCGAAGCGATCGAGCGCGAGCATGGCCTGCCGGGGAACCGGATCTTCTACCTCGCGCTGCCGCTCGACGCCTTCGCGCCGACATTGACCGGCCTCGGGGTGGCCGGACTCCACACGGCCCCCGGCTGGACCCGCGTCGTGATCGAGAAGCCGTTCGGGCGCGACCTCGCCTCCGCCGAGGCGCTGAACCGGCTCGTCCACCAGTACTTCGACGAGAAGCAGGTCTACCGGATCGACCACTACCTCGGGAAGGAGACGGTCCAGGACCTCCTCGTCTTCCGATTCGCGAACATGTTCATCGAATCGCTCTGGAGCCGGGAGCGGATCGACGAGGTCGAGATCACCGTCGCCGAGTCGCTCGGCGTGGAGGCGCGCGCCCAGTACTACGAGAGCGCGGGGGCCCTGCGGGACATGATCCAGAACCACGCGACGCAGATCCTCACGCTCGTCGCGATGGAACCGCCGGCGACGCGCGACGAGGACTCGATCCGCAACGAGAAGGTGAAGGTGCTCCAGAGCGTCGTGCGGATCGCGCCGGGGGATGTCGTCCGGGCGCAGTACACCGCCGGCAAGCTCTCGGGCGCCTCGGTGGCGGGGTACCGGCAGGAGCCGGGCGTCGCGGCGCAGTCCGACACCGAGACGTTCGTCGCCCTCCGGCTCAAGATCGCGAACTGGCGCTGGCAGGACGTCCCGTTCTTCCTGCGCACGGGCAAGCGGCTCCCGGCGAAGGCGACGCGGGTCGTCCTCACGTTCAAGGCGCCGCCGGTCTCCTTCTTTCAGACCTCGGAAGAGTACGAGGCCAACCCCGACCGCATCTCGATCCTGATCCAGCCCGACGAGGGGTTCGAGCTCGCGTTCGAGGTGAAAGTGCCCGGCCGGGAGCTCCGCGTCCAGACCCACCGGATGGTCTTCCACTACCGCGACGTATTCGGGGAGCTCCCCGACGGCTACGAGACGCTGCTCGTGGACGTGATGCTCGGCGACCCGACGCTGTTCGTCCGGGCGGACGAGGTCGAGGAGTCCTGGCGGCTCTACGAGCCGCTCCTGCGCAGCCCCCCGCGGCTCTCCTTCTATCCCGCGGGTTCGTGGGGACCCGCCGAGGCGGAGAGCCTCGTTCGGGAGTGGGGGCACCGGTGGTACACCGAGTGAGCCCGCCCGTCCGGGTGTTCGCGGACCTCGACGGCGCGTCGGCCGCGCTCGCGCGCCACGTGGCCGACCGGGCCCGGGCGGCGGTCCGCGACCGGGGTCGGTTCTCGATCGTCCTGTCCGGGGGCCGGACGCCGCTCCCCCTCTTCCGCCGACTTGCCCGGGGGGGAGGGTCCGGGATCCCTTGGCGCGCGACCGACGTGTTCTTCGCCGACGAGCGATGCGTCCCGCCCGACCACCCCGACAGTAATTTCCGCCAGGCGTGGGAGGCGCTGCTCTCCCGGGTGCCGATCGACCGCCGCCGCGTACATCGCCTCCGGGGAGAGCTTCGCCCGATCTCGGTCGCCGCGGCCCGCTACGCGAGGCTCGTCGGACGGGCACGCGTCGGCGGACCGAGCGCGCCAAGGTTCGACCTCGTGATGCTCGGGATCGGCCCGGACGGTCACACGGCCTCCCTCTTCCCGGGGAGCCCGGCGGTCGAGGAGCGACGCCGGTCGGTCGTGGCGGTCCGTCGCTCGGGGCTCGCCCCGTTCGTCGCACGCCTCACCCTGACCCCGCCGGCGCTCGCTTCGGCGCGGGACGTCTGCTTTCTCGTGGCCGGGGACGACAAGTCGTCGGTGCTCGCCGCGATCCTCTCCGCCGGGCCGGACGGAGACCCCGCGCTTCCCGCGAGCCGGATACGGCCGCCCCATCCGCCGACGTGGTACCTAGATCGCGCGGCGGCGGCGGAGCTTTCGCCGCGTCGCTCCGCGTCCGCGTGACGGCGGGGGCGCCGGTACGGGCGCCGGGACGGTGGGTGTCGAAGGCTCCCACAGCCGCAGGCCGCCCGTGACCGCGTTCTGGTTGTTCCCCCGCACGGCGTTGGGAGGGAAGGCCCGGAGTCTCCGGACGTTGCCGCCCCCGAGGACGATGTACTCGGGCTCGAGCGCGTCGGAGAGGAGCTTCGCGACGGTGAGCACCTCCCGCTCCCACTTCTTCCGTCCCAGGCGGACGAGGGCGGCCTCGCCGACGAACGCCTCGTACGTCCGGCCCTTCTTGAACGGAAGGTGGGCGAGCTCCATCGGCGCGAGCGTCCCGTCGAGCACCATCGCGGTCCCCAGCCCGGTCCCGAGGCCGAGGAACAGCATCCGACCGCCATGGTAGCTCCCGAGGGCCTGCATCGCGGCGTCGTTGACGATCCGCACCGGCCGCCCGAGCGCACGCTCGAAATCGAAACCGACCCAGCCGGTGCCGAGGTTCGGCGGGTCCTTGACGATCCGATTCCGTACGATGACGCCGGGATAGCCGATCGCCACGCGATCGAATCGTTCCCGTCGGAGGATCCGGTCGAGCTTGCGCAGCATCTTCGCCGGCGTCAGAGCGACTCCCGACGGGATCTTCACTTCGTGCGGCGCGTCGGAGAACGCCACCTTGACGTGCGAACCGCCGATGTCCAGCACCATCGTCCGGGGCGCGCGCCGGCGCGGGCGTCGGACCATCGCGCCGGCCAGAACCGGTCGCCGATTTAGCCTCCCCGTACCGGCGGCCCCGAGCTCGGGCCGCGCGGCTCGGCCGCCTCGAACTCAGGCGAGGACGCGGAACGCGACGTTGAAGTTGCGGAGCGACCCCGCCACCCGAACCCAGAGGTAGACCAGCATCTCGAGGCCCCGCGCGGCGTCGATCGCCCCGAGGTCGAGCACGTCCGTCCAGCCCCACGCCCGGAGGATCGACTCGACCTGCTTCTTCGCCGCCCCGTCGTTCCCCGCGATCATCATGGTCGGGGTGCTCCCCGCGATCGACGGACGGACCATCACCGGGGCCGGTACGATGTTGAAGCACTTCACGAGGCGAGCGCCGGGAAGCCGGCGCTGGAGCCGCTCCGCCAGGGAGTCGGTGACGGCCACGAAGAGCCCCGGTGGCAGCCCCCGCGAGAAGTCGAGCGCGTTCGTCGCATCGATCACCAGTTTCCCGTCGAAGTTCTTCGGACCGGCGGCTCCCACGACCTCCTCCGCGGCCGAGCCGAGGCACGCGACGACGAGGATCTCGCCGAATCCCGCCGCATCGGCGAACGATCCGACCGACCCCTTCCCGCGCACGGAGCGCTGCCAGACCGCGAGCTCGGACTTAGCGGGGTTCCTCGTGCCGATCCGAACCTCGTCGCCGTGCTCGACGAATCCCGTGCCGAGCGTCTGACCGACCACGCCACTTCCCAGAATGCCGACGCGCATGGCGGGCGAGAACCTCGCTCCGTCGATAAGGGTTGCCCGAGCCGAGGCCCTCATGCGGCCGAACGAACCCGAAATGAGCCGTGGTCGTGAGTTCCATCTTTATCTACACCGTGCGCTCGGGCGTACGATGCAAGCAACGGGTCCCGTCGTCGCCCACGACCTCGTGAAGGTCTACGGAGGAAAGGTCCGTGCCGTCGACGGCGTGAGCTTCACCGTGGCTCCGGGCGAGATGTTTGGATTCCTCGGGCCGAACGGCGCCGGGAAGACGACGACGGTGCAGATGCTGACGGGGAACCTCAAGCCGACCGAGGGTTCCGCGGTCGTCGCCGGGATCGATGTACGCGCCGACCCGCACGAGGTCAAGCGTCGGATCGGCCTCGTCTTTCAGGAGTCCACGGCCGACCCCGATCTCACGGGCCGCGAGAACCTCGACCTCGCCGCGGCGCTCTTCGGAGTCCCGCTGCGCACCACTCGCTCCACGATCGACGGTCTCCTCGAAAAGATGCAGATCGGCGACGCGGCGGACCGGCTCGTCAAGACCTACTCCGGCGGCATGCGCCGCCGACTCGAGCTCGCGGTCGGGATCATCCACTCGCCGAGCGTCCTCTTCCTGGACGAGCCGACGCTCGGCCTCGACCCGCAGGGACGCGCCGGGTTCTGGAAGTACGTGCTGGAGCTCCGGAAGGATCGCGGGATGACCGTGTTCGTCACTACGCACTACCTCGACGAAGCCGACACGATCTGCGACCGGATCTCGATCATCGACCACGGAAAAATCGTCGCCACCGGTACGCCGTCCGAGCTCAAGGACCGGCTGGGAGGCGACGTCGTCACCGTTCGCCTCAGCTCGGCTCCCGGTCCCCAGGTGGAGACGGTCCTGGGCGGGCTCCCTGGGGTGCTGGGGGTCACCAAGTTCGAAGATAGCTACCGTGTCAAGACCCCGCGCGGAGAGGAGCTCATCCCCGTGCTCGTGGAGTCGTGCGATAAGGCCGGGATCCGGCTCGCCGGGATCTCGCTCAAGCGACCGAGCCTCGACGAGGTGTTCCTCGAATTCACCGGGCGTGAGTTCCGCGAGGACGAAGGAATGACGGCGACCGACCGGGCCGTGCGCATCGGACAGGTGCAGCAGGCGTTCGGGAGGGCCCGCCGATGATCCGCGAGCTGGGCGCCCTGACGCGACGGGAGCTCCTGCGCCTCGCGCGCAATCCGCAGGCGATCATCACCTCCCTTCTCCTGCCGATCCTGTACCTCTTGCTGTTCGGCCAGGCGTTCAACATCGGGCAGATCTACGCCAACCAGCCCGGTGGCCATGCCGCCCTCCTGCTCTTGCTGCGCGGAGGACCGACGTACTTCTCGTACTTCTCGACCGGGATGGCCGGATTCGTCGCCGTGACGGCGACGCTGTTCATCGGGGCGAACGTGATCTTCGACCGGCTCTTCGGCATCCTGAAGCGAACGGCCGCCTCGCCGGCGACGGCGACCTCGATCTTCGGCTCGCGACTGATCGCCGGCATGATCCAGCCGATTGGCCTCGCGTTCCTCGTCCTGGGGCTCGCGGTCCTGCTCGGCCACCTGGGGTTGAACGGACTCGAGATCACGGCCTCGCTCTCCGCGGCCGGCGCGGCCGAGATCGTGCTCGCGGTCGTCATCCTCTCCGCGATGTTCGCCTCGCTCTTCCTCGCCATCGGCTTCACGATCGAGCAACCCCAGAGCTACTTCGCGGTCGTGAACGCGATCAACCTCCCGGTGCTCCTCACCTCCGCCGCGCTCTATCCGTGGGGTACGATGCCGGCGTGGTTCCAGAACGTCGCGTCCTACAACCCGATCACGCTCGCGGTGAACGTCCTCAGGGAGAATCTCTTTGCCGGCGCCGGCGCCTACTATCCGTACGGCCCGGCGGTCTACCTGCTCGGCTTGCTGGCCTGGGCGCTCGCGATGTTCGGGCTCGCCACGGTCCTCGCCGCGCGGGCGCTGGCCCCGCGCGAATAGCGCCGGTCCTCAGTCCCCCGCGGGCCCCGGTTCCGGGGGCGGAGGGGGAGGCCGTCCGCGCAGGGCGATCGGAACCAGCGAGACGAGCACGAGACCGGCCGAGACGAAGAAGATCAGGTGGATCGACGAGAGGAAGCCGGCGGCGATCCCGGCGCCTCCCGTCACGGTCCCCCCGGTCAGGATCGTCTCGAGCGCCGCGCGCGGAACGACCGCCGACATGATGACGAGCGTGAGGGCGAGGCTGACCGTCGAACCGGTATTGAGGAGCGTGGTCCCGATCCCCGAGGCCACGCCGCGACGGTTCGGCGGCACCGCCGTCATCATCGTCGCCCGATTCGGGGCGGCGAAGAGCCCCATCCCCGCGCCGACCAGGACGAGCGGGGGCGCGAGCTGGACGAACGAGTCCTCGGCCCCGATCGTCGCGAGCCAGAGGAAGCCGGCGGCCGAGAAGAGCAGGCCGAAGACCGTGAACCAGGTCGGTCCGTACCGGTCCGAGAGCCAGCCGCTGATCGGTCCGAAGGTCGCGAGCGACGCCGAGACCGGGATGAGGTAGAGCCCGGCCGTGAACGGGTCGAGGTAGCGGGGCGGGCCCTGAAGGTAGAACACGAGGACGAACGTGAACGCTCCCCGGGCGAGCGCGTTCAGCAGCGTGGCGCTCGTGGACGTCGAGAAGACCCGATTCCGGAACAGCGAGAGGTCGAGCATCGGTGAGTCGACGCGCGTCTCCACGACCAGGAAGAGCCCGAGCCCTCCCACGCCGGCGAGCCCGACCGCGACCGCCGCGCTCGTCGAGAGGTCCCCGAGGGCTCCCAGCGTCAGGGCAACGAGGAGGAGCGTGAGACCCAGCGCGAAGGCGATGTTGCCGGCCCAGTCGATCTCGGGGTGCTCCTCCCGGGCCGCGAGCTCCTTGAGGTCGACCCGGGCCCGCAGGGTGGCGACGATCCCGATCGGGACGTTGACGAAGAAGATCCACCGCCAACCGATCGTGGCGGTGATCGTTCCGCCGAGCACGAGCCCCGCCACCGCACCGACGACGATCGAGATCTGGTTCACGCCGAGGGCCCGGCCCCGCTCGTTCGGCGGGAAGGCGTCGGTGATGATCGCGGCGGAGTTGGCGAAGAGGAAGCCGGCGCCGACCGCCTGGACCAGCCGGAAGAGCACGAGCTCGATCCCGGTCTG
>JASHVA010000153.1 GCA_030039715.1 Thermoplasmata archaeon
GCCATCCAGGGCCCGGTCTGCTTCGTCTGCGAGGCGTGCCTCTTCGAGTGCGAAGGGGAGTGCATCATCATCACGGACGACGAGAACCACGTCCACAAGTCGACCTACCGCTAGCGTCGAATCCGCGCGCGGAACCTCCGCTCCGGCCCGTTCTCTCGGCGGCCCCCGAGTAGCCGTTAAATAGACGGCGGCCCCGCCGAAGACGCCGTGCCCGAAACGCCGACCGGAGGGGGGCGCACCGTCGTTCTGGGCGAGCGCGAGCTCGCGATCGGCTTCCGCCTGATCGGCCTCAAGGACGTCGTCGAAGTGACGCCCGAGAACTCGGTCGCCGAGTTCCAGCGCGTGATGGGCGACCCGAGCTACAACCTCCTGATCGCGAGCCAATCGATCCGCCCGCGCCTCTCCGAGTCGCAGCGGGCCCACGCGGACGCCTCGCTCCAGCCGCTCGTCGTCTTCGTCCCGACCCCGACCGGTGAGTTCGAGGTCGAGAGCATCAACGCGCTCGCGAAGCGCGTCCTCGGGGTCACGCTCGCCGTTCCGAGTTAGCGGGAGAGATCTGCATGGGAGTGGTCGCGCGCGTATCCGGTCCGGTCGTCATCGCCGAAGGCCTCGAGGGCGCGAAGATGTACGACGTCGTCCGCGTCGGCTCGCTCGGCCTCGTGGGAGAGATCATCCGGCTCGTCGGCGGGACCGCGACCGTCCAGGTCTACGAGGACACGACGGGCATCCGGCCCGGCGACCCGGTCGAGACGACCGGTCAGGCGCTCTCGGTCGAGCTCGGGCCCGGACTCTTGAAGTCGATCTACGACGGCGTGCAGCGCCCGCTCGACGTGATCCAGAAGTCGCTCGGCGACTTCATCACGCGCGGCTTCGTCGCACCGCCGCTCGACGAGAAGGCGAAGTGGGACTTCACAGCGACCGCGAAGGCCGGCGACTCGGTCTCGGCCGGCGCGGTGCTCGGCACCGTTCAGGAGACTCCGCTCATCCTCCACAAGATCCTCGTTCCTCCTGGCGTCGAGGGAACGATCGGCAAGCTCGCGAGCGGATCGTACACGATCCGTGAGCCGATCGGCTCGATCAAGACTGCCTCGGGCGCCCAGCCGCTCTACCTGAGCCACCGCTGGGTGGTGCGGATCCCTCGGCCGGTCCAGCAAAAGCTGGCCCCCGGCATTCCGCTCGTCACCGGCCAGCGCGTGGTCGACTCGTTCTTCCCTGTCGCGAAGGGTGGAACAGCGTGTGTGCCGGGACCCTTCGGGAGTGGAAAATGTTTGGAAAAAGATACTCCGATCCTACTCGCTGACGGATCCATCGTTCCGATTGAGGAACTGTATGCTCACGCGCGAGCTGAGGGAACGGTTCGCGTGGACGGATGGGATGAGTGGGTCACTTCCCCGAAGCCGATCGGGCTTTACTCGTTCGTAGGGGGGAAACTCGTCAGAAGCCAAACCCGAACGCTGTACCACGGGAAAAGCGACTCGCTGGTCCGGGTCAGGACACGCTCGGGACGCACCGTTCGCGTCACTCCTGTTCACCGCTTGTTTGCCTTCGGAGCTGATGGGTCGATGACTGAAAAAATGGCCCGGGAGCTACGCCCCGGAGACTACATCGCATCGATTCGGTCGTTGCCGTCCCCGTCAAAGGACGCGAACCTGGATTTCAGCGTCGCTCGGCACAAGGGAGCCCGACGAATCCTTGTTCCTGATCAGATGTCCCCTGCGCTCGCAGAGTGGTTGGGACTCTACGTCTCTGAGGGTTGCACGGTTCGAAACGTCGTCATTTTTTCGAACATCGACCCCGACACGCTCCACCGCTTCTGCCTACTGACGTTCATACTCTTCGGTATCGGTGGGCGCATCGAGTATCGGTCCGGCCGGGCGGTGGCTGTCAGGATTTGCAGCCAGATGCTTGCTGAGTTCGTACGTCAGACTGGCGCGGGACGTGTCTCCGGCGAGAAGAGAATCCCGGGTTCGGTGTTGGCGTCCACCAACGAAACGCTCGGCGCATTTCTGTTGGGCTACCACCTAGGTGACGGCGGATTCTCGGGCTGCGAGCTCGAGTTTTGTACGAAGAGTAGGCTGCTCCAAATCGACCTTGACTACGCACTGACCCGATTCGGTATCGTCTCGGCGCTCGGCAAGCGGACTGTGAATGGGGGAGAATATTATCGTGTCTTTGTCCGGGGTATACTCAACCTTCGAAAACTGACGTCCGCGCTCCACTCGAGCGCCCCGAAGGTCGGTCTCATCGAGGCCTACGTGACCTCCAAGAAGTCAACCTACACGGCGACGGACGTAGTTCCTCTGTCCCCAGTCGCGATCGAACGGCTCTACCGATCCCGAACCAACTATGCCTCGCTGCTTCGTGAAGGTATCGAGATTCACAACTACATCGGCAACGGGGAACGAATGGGGGCTGCGACCTTCCTTCGGTTCATGAGCGTGGGTGCCCCTTCGCTCCAGGAGGCACGCCTTGAATCGCCCGCGTCGCGCCTCACCGAATTGCTCGAGACGTTCATCTGTGACGAGGTCGTAGAAGTCGTTGAGGACAAGAACGGACCGTTCGACGTTTATGACCTGAGTCTCCCGAGCTTTGGGAGCAACTTCGTGGGCGGCTTCGGCGCCATCCTCCTCCACAACACGGTCATCCAGCAGCAACTCGCGAAGTGGGCTGACTCCGACGTCGTCGTCTACGTCGGCTGCGGGGAGCGCGGCAACGAGATGACCGAGATGCTCACGCTGTTCCCGACTCTCGTCGACCCGAAGAGCAAGCGCCCGTTGATGGAGCGGACGGTCATGATCGCCAACACGTCCAACATGCCGGTCGCGGCCCGAGAGGCGAGCGTGTACACCGGAATCACGATCGCCGAGTACTATCGGGACATGGGTTACGACGTCGCGCTGATGGCCGACTCGACGAGCCGCTGGGCCGAGGCGATGCGCGAAATCTCTGGCCGACTCGAAGAGATGCCGGGTGAGGAGGGATACCCCGCCTACCTCGGCCGCCGTATCGCGGAGTTCTACGAACGGGCAGGTAGTGTGGTGACCCTCTCACCCGACCGACGGACGGGTTCGGTCACGGTCGTGGGGGCCGTTTCCCCCGCCGGCGGTGACACCTCCGAACCGGTGAGCCAGAACACACTCCGCGTGGCGCGCGTCTTCTGGGCGCTCGATGCGTCGCTCGCCTCCCGCCGGCACTTCCCGTCCATCAACTGGCTGCAGAGCTATTCGCTCTACATCAACGACCTCGAGCCGTGGTTCGGCGAGAACCTCTCGAAGGAGTTCGTGCCACTGCGCGGCCGGGCGCTCGAAGTGCTCCAAAAGGAGGCCGAGCTCCAGGAGATCGTCCAGCTCGTCGGCGTCGACGCGCTCCCCGAGCGGGAGAAGGCGACGCTCGACGTCGCCCGGATGCTCCGCGAGGACTACCTCCAGCAGAGCGCGTACGACGACGTCGACACCTACTCCTCGATCCAGAAGCAGTACCGGATGCTCCGCGCGATCCTCGCGTTCGGGGACGGCGAGCAGGAAGCGATCGGGAAGGGCGCGACCGTCGCCCAACTCCAGAAGTTGCCCGTTCGAACCAAGCTCTCGCGCATGAAGTGGATCCCCGAGGCGGACCTCAAGAATCAGTTCGACCAGCTGGAGCTCGAGATGGGCCAGGCGATCCGAGACACGGAAGCAGCCGCGGTCGGAGGGGCCTAGTCATGGCGGCCAAGGGGTCGACTCCGACGCCATCCGCGGCGGATGTCCCGGTCGACTACCGGACCGTCGACCGCGTCACGGGCCCCCTCCTCTTCGTGAAGGACGTCTCGAACGCCGCGTACGGCGAGATCGTCGAGATCAGCCTGCCGAGCGGCGAGCGCCGTCAGGGCCAGGTGCTCGACTCGCGCAAGGGGCTCGCGATCGTCCAGGTGTTCGGCCCGACGATGGGGATGAACATCGAGGCGACGAGCGTCAAGTTCCTCGGCGAGGTCGCGACCCTCGCGGTCTCGGACGAACTGCTCGGGCGCGTCTTCAACGGCCTCGGCGAGCCGCGCGACGGCGGACCGAAGATCGTCAGCGACACCGAGCTCGAGATCGTCGGGAACGCGATGAACCCGTACTCGCGCGAGGAGCCGAGCGAGTTCATCCAGACGGGGATCTCGACGATCGACGCGATGAACACGCTCGTGCGGGGCCAGAAGCTTCCGATCTTCTCGGGCGCGGGGCTCCCGCACAACCAGATCGCGGCGCAGATCGTCCGGCAGGCGAAGCTGCGGAACTCGACCGAGGGGTTCGCCGTCGTCTTCGCCGCGATGGGGATCACGAGCGAGGAGGCGAACTACTTCCTCAAGGAGTTCGAGTCGACCGGGGCGCTCGAGCGTGCCGTCGTCTTCCTGAACCTCTCCTCCGATCCGTCGATGGAGCGCGTTGTGACGCCGCGGATGGCGCTCACGGCCGCGGAGTTCCTCGCCTACGAGCGCGACCTTCACGTGCTGGTCGTGCTCACCGACATGACGAACTACTGCGAGGCGCTCCGCGAAGTCTCGGCGGCCCGCGACGAGGTGCCCGGTCGCCGGGGCTATCCCGGGTACATGTACACCGACCTCGCGACGATCTACGAGCGCGCGGGGAAGATCCACGGCCGCAAGGGCTCGATCACGCAGCTCCCGATCCTCACGATGCCCGCCGACGACGTGACGCATCCGATCCCGGACCTCACCGGCTACATCACTGAGGGTCAGATCTACGTCAGCCGAGAGCTGCAGCGCCGCGGCGTCTATCCCCCGATCGACGTGCTGCCGTCGCTCTCGCGTCTGATGAACCAGGGGATCGGGCCGAAGCGGACGCGGGAGGACCACCGCGGGGTCGCCGACCAGTTGTTCGCGACGTACGCGACGGGGAAGGACCAGCGGGCGCTCTCCGCGATCGTCGGCGAGGAGTCGCTCTCGCCCGTCGACCGGCTCTACCTCAAGGCGGCCGACCGGTTCGAGACGGAATTCGTCAACCAGCGGCCGGACGAGGACCGCACGATCGACCAGAGCCTCACGATCGGCTGGGAGATCCTCTCCGACCTTCCCGACTCGGAGCTCAAGCGGATCAAGCCCGAGTTCATCGCGAAGTACCGCGCCCACCCGAGCTCGATCTCGTAGAGGAGGTACCCCGACCGTGCCGGCGGAGACCGTCCGACCGACCCGCCTCGAGCTCCTCCGCACGCGCCGACGGATCGTCGTCGCGAAGAAGGGCCTCAACCTCCTCAAGCTGAAGCGCACGGCGCTGATCGTCGAGTTCTTCGCGATCTCGAAGGAGGCGATGAAGCTCCGCGGCGACCTCAAGGCGCGGATCGCCCGCGGCTACGAGTCGATCCGGATGGCGGAGATGATGGAGGGCCCGACGCGGCTCGAGAGCATCTCGATGCTCCTCCCCGACGTCCACCCGATCCAGGTCGCGACGAAGAACGTGATGGGCGTGAAGACGCCGCGCGTCGACCGGGGCGACTACCGACCCGTCACCGCGCCCGAGCTCCTCGACCTCCCGACCTCGGTCAACGAGTCGATCCGGCACTTCCAGGGGATCTACCAGGTCGTCCTCGACATCGCCGAGAAGGAGAACGCGCTCCGCCGGCTCCTGAAGGAGATCGAGAAGACGAAGCGCCGGGCGAGCGCGATCGAGAACGTCCTCATCCCGCGGCTCCAGGGGACGGTGCGGTACATCAAGTTCCGATTCGACGAGCTCGAGCGGGACTCGTTCAGCATGCTGAAGACGGTGAAGCGGAAGATGGAGGCGAGCGAGGCCGATGCCGCTGGCGCCTAACGTCGCGGTCCGCCGCTTCCGCATCGTCCTCGGCGTCTCGCTCGCCGTGAAGCTCGCGGCGATCGCCGGGCTCCTCGTGTTCCTCGCGTACTACTACGGAGCGATCTGATGGCGACAGCGGCGGCCCCCGGGGCGGACCTCGGCTCGATCGAGGCCCTGAAGCGCGTGAAGGCGACGGAGACCGACTGGGAGCTCAAGCTCCGGGCCGCGCGCGGCCAGGCCGAGGAGGCGCTCCAGCGCCTGCGCGCCGACGCCGACGCGGCGGTCAAGGCGGCGCAGGCTGCGGCGGACGCGGACCGCGCCGCGAAACTCGAGGCGGCGCGCGCCGAGGCGGACCGGGAGGCCGCCGGGATCGTCGCCGAGGGACAGAAGGCGGCCGAGGCGGCGGCCCGGGGCGAGGGAAAGCGCCCGGCCGACAAGAAGGACGCGATCCTCGCGGCGGTGCTCGCCGGGTTCCAGAAGGACTGACGGAGCGGCCGCGATGGGAGTGCTGCGCCCCGAGCGGATGACCAAGGTCGGCATCCTCGGCTGGAAGGACGACCAGGAGCGGATCCTCACCGTCCTCCACGACCTGCGCCTCGCGCAGATCGAGCCGCTCTCGCCCGAGGCGCTCGCCGAGCTCGCCCCCGAGCGCGGCACCGAGACGCAGCGGACGATCGGGGACGAGGCGCTCCGGTTCCGGGGCCTCAAGTCGGCACTCTCGGCCGTACCGGTCGGTGCCCCGCGACGGTTCGATACGCTCCAGGACGTGCTCGCCGCCGCGAAGACCGTCCCGATCGACGCGGAGGTCGGCGACTTGACGCGCGAGAACGACCGCCTCCAGTCGGAGAACCAGGCGACGGACGAGACGATCGCGCTCCTCGAGAAGCTCGGATTCTACCCGGACCGGCTCGAGTACCTCTCCGGCGAGAGCTTCGTCAGCTTCTTCGGCGAGGGCTCGCCCGAAGCCATCGGCGCGCTCCGGACCGCCGTTCCGACGAGCTCCGACGCGCAGTTCCTGCTCGACCCGGCGGGCGGCGGCCGGTGCCTCGTCAGCCTCCGGCGGAACGCCGCGGACGCGCTCGCGCGGAGCGCGCAGTCGAGCGGGGTCCGTCTGACGGCGCTCCCGAACCTCCCGGGAACGGCGCGCGACGAGCTCGAGAGCCTCCAGAAGCGACGCGGGGAGATCGTCCGGCGGCGCGTCGCGATCGCCGAGCGCCTCGGAGCGCTCGCCCGAGACTGGTATCCGCTCGTCAGTGCGATCGACGAGGCGCTGCAGATCGAGAACCGGAAGGTCGAGATCCTCGCGAAGCTCGGGGCGGGCCGGTCGACCTTTGCGCTCGAGGCATGGGTCCCGTCCCGGGACGTCCCCCGACTCGAGTCGGTCGTGCAGTCGGCCGCGGGCGGCCGCGCCTATTTCTACGCGGTGCCGACGGAGGAGGAGCCGCCGACCCTGATGTCGAACCCGCCCGGGATCCGTCGCTTCGAGTTCTTCATCCGGTTCTACTCGCTGCCGCAGGCCGACGAGTGGGACCCGACGCTCGTCTTCGCGATCGCCTTCCCGCTCTTCTTCGGGCTCATGCTCGGCGACTGGGGCTACGGCCTCACGATCCTGCTGATCTGCCTCTGGATGATCACCGGCTTCCGCGGGGCCCAGCACCTACCGAAGTTCGGTCGGACCTTCGTCAAACGGATCATGGGTCCCCAGGGGATGCGGCAGCTCGCCTACGCGCTGCTGCCCGGCTGCGCGATCGCGATCGGCCTCGGCCTGTACTGGGACGAGTTCTTCGGGTACCATCTGCTCGGAAGGCTCGTCGGCTATGCGGCCCCGGCCGACCCGCTGAAGCAGGTCGGGCTCCTCCTCCTCTTCGCCGGCTTCGTCGGCCTCGGCATGGTGACGCTCGGCTTCGTCTTCGGGCTCCTGAAGGAGTACTTCCACCACCACCGCCGGGGCGTCCTCGGCAAGTTCGGCGGGATCCTGTTCGCCTGGGGCCTCGCGTTCTTCGGGCTCTGCGTCCTCGGCGCGAAGACCCTCGGCCCGATCACCGCCCGGGGGGCCGGGACCGCGAACCCGACGTTCGACGTCTCGATCGCCGTCCTCGTCGTCGGGCTCCTCTTGATGATCCTCGGCGAGGGGGTCCAGAACGGGATGATGTCGCTGATCGAGGTGCTGAGCCACATCCTCTCCTACACGCGCCTCGTGGGGATCCTGCTCGCGAGCGTCGTCCTCG
>JASHVA010000020.1 GCA_030039715.1 Thermoplasmata archaeon
GCCGGCGCGGGGGCCGGAGCGGGGGCCGCGGGAGCGGCGGCCGTGGGCGCGCTCTCGCCCTGCAGGAGGCGCAGCGCCTCCCGCGCCTTCTCGAGCGCCGCGGCGTAGTCGGTCTCGCGAAGGCGGATCGATTCCGCGAGGAGTTGCCGGGCGGCCGCCGTGTCGACCCGGTTCTGCTGCGCGCGGGCGAGCGCGGCGTCGATGAGGTAGTGGAGGTTGAGGAGCTCGCGATGGAGCGACTTCCGCAGGTTGAGGTCCTCCTCCGCCGCGAGCAGCTGACGCGCCGCGTCGAGGAGGTGCCCCTCCTTCTCGAGGGTGTCGACCTCCTTCATCCGCTCGGGGAGCGGGCCGACGCTCACGTGGAGCCCTTCGTGCGCGAAGTTGAGCTCGGTCAAGACGTCCTTGTACCGGCGGGCGTACGGCTCGCGCACGGCCTTCTCGAGGGCCGGGAGCGCGCCGAGCAGGAGGCGGCTCGCCTCGTCGAGGCGTCCGGCATCGGTGGCACTGCGCGCTTCGCTGAACGTCTGCATCACGGGCGTGGTATCGAGGCCGAGCCGCTCGCCGACCCAGAGCTGGCCCTTGAGCTCCGCGATCTGCGACTCGACGCGCTCGCGCCATCGGCGGCGCACGATGTCGAGCTCCGTCCGCACGAGCTCGAGGGCCGGGCCGAACTCTCGGCGTTCCCGCAGTCCCGCGAGCCGCTGGCGGACCTCCTCCCGGCGTGCGACCTCGCCCGGGGAGGTCGGCCCGAGCCGGCCGATGTCCGCCTCGACCTCGCGCCAGCGGGCATCGACGATCGCCTCGAACGCCCGGCGCGACGCGCCCTCGGCGCGGTCGATCGCCTCCCGTACGTGGGTCCACTCGCGGGCGCGCAGCGCGCCCTCGGCTTCGACGACGATCGCCTCCACCGGATCGAGCTCGGTCGTCAGCTTCTCGCGTCGGCCCTGCTCGACGATCCGCCGGAGCTCGCCGAGCGGGCCCGCGAACAGCCGCTCGATCGACCACCGGGCGACCTCGGTCGCCTGGCGGGCCGCGCGGATCGACTCCGGATACTGCCCGACCTCGGAGAGCTTGCGCGCCTCGTCCAGATGCCGCTTCGACTCGGCGACGTCGGCCCCGAGACCGGTCGCCTCGGCGATCTGGCGCTCGGCGGCCCCGAACGCGTCCTTGGCGCGGCGGAAGTTCTCGCGGACGACGCCGAGCGCGTCGGAGGCGGCGAGCGCGTGCTCGAGGACGGACGGATAGTCCCGTTCCTGGAACGCCGTCTTCGCCGCCCCGACCTGGTCGGAGGCGGCCGGGGCGATGACGCCCTCGCTGAGCGCCCGGTTGAGGGCCCGCTCCGCGGCCTGCACCGACCCTTCCGCCACGCGGCGCTGGAGGTCGGCGCGCTCGAGCTCGGACTCGCTCTTCCCGGCGAGCTGGAGCGCCTCGACCGCCTTCCCCTCGTCGAGCGCCATCCGCGCCTGGTGGAGGAGGTTCTCCGCGATCGACGTGTCGCCGCCCTCCCGCCGGAGCCGCGTCAGCATCGCCTGGAAGCTCGCGAGCGTTTTCGACACGTGCTGATAGGTCGCCTGCAAGAGCTCGCGCTCGAGCGGGCCGCCGAGCTCGATCACGCGCGCGTACTGCCGCTGGGCGAGGCCCGACTCGAGCCGCTCCATCGCGGAGCGGAGGGACGGGATGTCGACGTGGAGGAGGTCGGCCTGAGCGAGCGCCTCCCGGGCCCGCTTCGCGACGCGCTCGGCGTGCTCGACGAAGCCCCGCGTGTCGACGAACTCGCCCCGGGCCTCGTCGAGCAGCGCGGCGGCGCCGACGGGGACGGGGAGCGCGATGCGCCGGCGCGCCTCCGACAGCGGCTGCAGGATCCGGTCGACGTCGACCCCGGCGCCCCGGGCGATGTCGAGGTCGCGCTCGAGCCCGCGCAGGTTCTCCTCGAGCACGGGCCGGACGACGCCGACGACCTCCTCGTGCACGATCCGCGCCTCCGTCCGGGTCGCGGCCGCGGGCGCCGTCGCCTGCGCCGTCCGCATGGCGGCGAGGCGGGTCGCGAACGCCTCCATCGGAACGCCGAGCCGGCGGCCGTCCTCGATCAGCCGGTCGATCTCCACGAGGAGTCGGTTCGTCTCCGCCTTCGCCTCCTCGCTGCCGAGCCCCTCGTCGATCTTGTCGAGGAGCGTGCGCGCGGCGTCGAAGTCCAGCGCCTGGAACGCGACGCGGGCGTCGCGCAGCGGTTCGTAGAACGGGGACGGGTCCGCGCCGCTCTCCCGGACCCGACCGAGCTGCTCCTGCGCGCGGTTGAGCCGCTCGACGATCTCCTGGGCCGTGCTCCACGTCTTCTGGCCGGACTCCTCGAGCTGCGTCGCGAGCTTGTAGGCCTCGGCGTAGCGCGCCGCGCGGGCGGCCGACTGAGCCGCCTCGAGTTGGCTGCGGAACTTCGCGAGGTCGAGCCCCATCGTCTCGAGCTCGACGAGCGCGAGCTTGGCGTGCGAGACCGCCTCCTCGCTCCGAAGGAGCTGCTGCTGCTGGGCCCGCTTGCGGATCTCCTGCGAGGCGCGGGACGCCTGCACGAAATCGCCCATGTTGAAGATCCGCTGGACCTCGTCGATCTGCCGCTGGATCTCGTCGCCCGCTCCGCCCATCGACTCGAGGACCTGGCCCTCGGCCTCGAGCTCCTCGACGAGCGAGGAGGCGTGGGAGGCGAAGACCGACGCAAAGTCGCGCTCGGCCCGGCGCAGGCTCTCGACCGCCGAGACGAGGTCGCGCTTCACGCGGAGCGTCACGTCGGCGTCGGCGAGGAGCCGTCGCGTCGGCGCCGCGAGCGCCTCGTCGGGGATGTCCGCGAAGCCGCGCTCCATCTCCTCGATCCGACGCGCGACGTACGGCTCGGCGGCGGTGCGGAGCGCGACCTCGACCCGGGCGAGCTTCTCGACGCCGTCCGCGAGGTTGCCGGCCTCGAGCTGGGCATGGACGTCGGCCATCGTCTGGTCGACGTCGGCGGGCAGGAAGCCCCGCTCCCGGGCGTAGACGCGGACGCCGTCGAGGGCCGACCATCGCTGGAGGAAGAACTGGAGCGCCTCGCGGCCCACCGCGAGCACGGTCTCCTGGAGGAGCTGGCGCGCCCCGTGCGCGTCGGACCGGTCGAGCAGCGCGCGGGCCCGCTGGAGCTGGGTCTCGAACGGGTCGGTGGCGAAGTGGACGCGCCGCAGGCGCTCGAGCATCTCCTCGAGCGCGGCGAGCTCGTCCCGCACGGTGTCGAGGTCCTCCGTGAGCTGGGCGACCTTGTCGACCGCCTCCTGGCTCGCCGCGAGCGCCTCGGTGTAGATCTTGAGGCGCAGCGCCTCGCGCGCCCGGTTCATCGCGGCGAAGACCTCGGTCGGGTCCCGGCCGAGCCGGCGCGCCTCGGAGATCCGGGGCCGCACCTCGTCGAGGAGCCCGGCGACGACCGCGACGATCGGCTCTTCCGCCTCCCGCCGCGCCTCGGAGAGGAGCACCGTGATCTCGGGCGGAGAGGCGGTCGTGAGCCGCGCGGTCGCTTCCTCGACCGCCTGGATCGCGGGCGTCGGGTCGACCCCGTAGTCCCGGGTGACGCGGAGCGCGGTCAGGAGCGAGTCGAGCGCCTGCGCGCCGCGCTCCCGCAGGCCTTCGCCGACCTCGACCAACGAATCCTCGATCGAGCGGACCGTCTCGGGCCAGCGCTCGATCGGAGCGTCGGCGTCGGCGAGCATCGCCGCATCGAGACGGGACGTGGAAGCGCCGTACTCCCGGGCGGCGACCGCCATCTGGTTCGCGGCCGAGCGGACGGCCTCGCGGCGCGCCTGGGCCTCGGGGAGTCCCTCCGCGAGCGAGCGGTGCAGCTGGTCGAGCGCCTCCACGACCCGCCCTTCCGCCGCCGGCGCGACGGCCGCGTCGAGCAGCTCTTCGAATTCGGCGTGTCGGGCCTTGGAGAGACCGGCCCAGTCGGCGACCTTGAGGGCCCGCGTGCGGCTCTCGGCGACGAACGCCTGCTGCGCCCGGTTGAGGGCCGTCTCGACCTGCGCGAGCCGCCCGACCGTGTCGGACCAGGTCGCGCTCTCGGGAGGATGCTCGAGCTGCTGGAGCTCCTTGTGCACCTCGGACGGGATCGTCACGCCGGCGCCGGCGAGGCTGCCGGCCACCTCGACGGTCCTCCGCCGTCGCGCCTCGATGGAGCTCGGGACCGTCCTCCCCAGGTACTCGGAGAGCGACTTCGCCTGCGTCTCGACCGCCTCCCAGTCGGAGCGGCGGGCGAGCTCCCGGAGCTGAGCGAGCCGCTCGGGCGCCTCGGTCGGGGAGATCCCCAGCGTCTCGAGCTGGGCGACCTGCTCCTCGACTTCCTTCTGGAGCGCTTCGGCGCTCTGCCGCTTCTTCTTGAGCGCCTCGGCCTTTTCTTGGAGGATCCGGGTGAGCCGAGAAGAGCCGACCCCACCGATGTTACCGGGGCCCGACGTACTCCTCCTCCCTAGACCCGGTACAGTGCACGCAAGGCATTGGGCGTCCGGGACTGTCGATTCATGCCCGGACCCCCTTATAAATCACACGCGGAAAACCGCGGGGTCCCGTCCGGCGGACGGACCGGGTCGCCGCGCGTGCCTCACTTGCGCATGATGCGGCGCTTACCCATGGCATCGAGGTACTGCACCTCGGCTCCGGGGGACAGCTGACCCTGGAGGTCGGCCTCGAGCGGAAGAACGAACGTCTCGTAGTTCTCGAGGTCCATGAGCTGGACCTCGCTCGCCGTGAACGAAAGGACCTGGGCGGAGCGCTTGCCGATCATCGGTACCTGGACCTTGTGCGTCACGGGAAAGACGACACTGCGCTTCCGCTCGTCGAAGAGGCCGACCGCGTCGATCCGGGCCTTCGCCTCCCCGTGCTTCCCCGGTTTCGACATCTGGATGCTCAGAATCCGGCACGGCTCCTCGTCGATGAGCATGTACCGGCCCTCCTTGAGCTCGCGAACTTCCTGCTGGGACCAGGCCATCCGAGTTTCCTCTCGCCGGCGGGGAGAGGTGGGGCGGCATAACCCTTGCCGTGAACATGAGGAGCGCGCGCACGCACGGCTCCGGCCGAGGGTTTATTCCCGCGCGGCTTCCTAGTTCGGTGCCGGAGCTCTCGCGGTCGATCGGATGGTAGCGCTTCCGGAGAAACCGACGCCGGCCTCCCTCGAGCAGGAGGCCCGCGCGCTGTGGGCATCGCAACGCCTTCCCCCGCTCCAGGGACCGGTCGGCGGGCCCGACGGACCGGTCGTGCGGCAGTTCCTCGGCGCGTTCGCGCCGCAAGAGGGCGGGACGCTCACCGTACAACGCGCCGTCGCCGCCGACATCGACGCCCGGGCGCTGATGCTCGCCGGGCGGAGGGCCCAGGGCAGCCTCCGGATGGAGTTTGGAGGACCGCCGAGGAACTCGCCGAAGCTCGAGCCGGTGCTCGCCGCCCTCGCGGTCTGGGTCGGTGGCTCCGACGGGCATTCGTGGGATGTCCAGGGGCGACGGCCCGAGGTACAGCGGCTCGTGGGCCGGCTCGCGCACGCGGGGGCGCTCGCGGTGCGCGACGTCTCGCTCCGGATCTGCCCGGCCTGCGCGACCGCCCGTTCGCCCGAGGGGATCGTCTACCAGGAGGAGGACGGCGAGACGCTGCTCGTGCGGTTCCCGTTCCCGGATGGAGACCGCACGGTATCGGCGATCGTCTGGACGGACGCGGGCTGGCGTCTCCTCGGGACGAGCGCGCTGATGATCCACCCCGACCTCCCGTACGTGATCGCCCGGTACCAGCGGAAGGACGTCGACGAGCTGATCTTCACGTCGAAGTCGTCGCTCGACCGGCTGCGCGGTTGGCTCCCCGGGGCGACGCTCGAGGTCCTCGAGGAGTGGCCCGGGAAGCACTGGGAGGGCCGGGCGTACACCCATCCGTTGCGCCACGAGTTCCCGATGGGCGGCGCCCTCGAGCCGCCGGGCGGCACGATCGTCCCCGTGGCCGACGTGAGCGACACCGGCACCGGGGTGGTCCCGCTCGTCCCCGGTCACGGCGGCACGGACACGCAGATCGCCGACCGGCTCGGCGTTCCGGGCTGGCCGCTCGTCACCCCGAAGGGCCTCTTCGACATCCTGTTCGTCCACAAGTACGCCGGTCTCGAGCTCGTGACCGCGAACGACTTCGTCGTCCGCGACCTGGACGAGAGCGGAGCGATCTTCGCTCGACTGCACGTTCGTCGCGGGGTGCCGCGCTGCGCGCGGTGCGGTACCGCGGTGATCTGGGCGCCCGGTCGAGCCTGGTGCCTCGAACCGTCCCGCCTCCCGGCGGAGCGGATCGCACTGTACCGAGCCCTCCTCCCGCGCGAGCGGTCGATCGAGCGGCTCGAAGCCGTCCCGTGGCCCGTGAGCGAGCCGCAGCGCAGCGACGACGCGATGGCGGTCCCGCTGCTCGAGTGCTCGTCCTGCGACCGGCTCGACGCGCCCGATCGTCCCGACGAGAAGTGCGTCTGCGGCGGACGCCGTCGGCTGGTCCGGCGTCGCCTCCTTCCCGCCTTCGATGCGGCCGCCTCGGCCTGGGCCGGGGTCGACCCGTTCCCGGCGTCGGACACCGTGCGACTCTACGTGAACGAGCGCCGCCGCGCGCCGACGGTGGTGCACCACATCGCGGCGATGAGCGGCGTGCTCGGCGTCGTCGGAGATGTCCGCCTCACGCTCCTTCCGACCGTGCCGGACGCGGACGTGAGCGCGCTCGCGGCGGCCCACGGCGCGGACGCGGTCCGCTCCGCGCTCGCGCGATCCCAGGCGCCGGACGGTGCGACGATCACGTTCGCCGAGCGCTGCGCGCAGGAGGCGCGCCGGCTCGAGTCGTTCTGGCAGACCGCCGCGTCCATCCTCCGTCCGATCGACGGGGCCTCGCTCGCCGGCTTCGCGCAGCCGATCGCCGCTTCGCTCGGGAGCCTCGAGCCGGAGGACCGGGCGATCCTCGCCCGGTTCGAGCGCATCCGGATCCAGGCGCTCGTGGACTACGAACGGGGCCACCCGGCGGAAGTACATCGCCCGCTGTTCCAGTTCCTCGAGAACGACCTCGTGGAGTATCGGGCCTGGGTGGCCGGACGCCTCGCGGAGGCCGGGAACGCTCCCTCGAAGCGGGCCGCAAACCACACGCTCGTACACCTCCTCCACACGGTGACGCAACTGCTCGGACCGATCGCTCCCCACACGGCCGAGTCCGTGCACCGCGCGCTGCGCCGCAGTCGGGCGAGCCTCTTCCAGGAGCCCTCGCCCGGCGTCGACCGCACGCTGCTGGACGCGGGCCGCGTCCAGGCGTGGGACCGGTGGCGTTCGGTCGTCGAGTCGATCGAGCGGTTCCGCCGGGCGGTCGGCGTGCCGGCGGCCCGAACGATCCCCGTGGTCGCGCTCGTCGTCGACAACGACGCGACGGCCGACGAGTTCCGCGCCGAGGCGCCGACGATCGAACGTCTCGCCCGGATCGGGAAGCTCGAGGTCGGCTCGCCCGGCGCGCCGTGGGCGGGTCGCCGACGTCAGCTGCGCCCGCGGGAGAGCGAGATCCAGCGCGTCTACTCTTCCCGCGCGGCGCAGATCATCCACCTGCTCCGGCGGATGCCCGAACGGAAAGGCTCCGACGCGGCGTCGGTGCAGGGCTTCACGATCATGGTGAACGGACAGCCGACGCAGATCCTCCCGTCGATGATCGCCTGGGAGGAGACGCTCCCCGACCGATACGTGCCGTTCGACTGGAGCAGCGGAGAGCTCTACGCCGAGCTGCCGGAGGGCGTCGGGGCGCCGACCGCGCCCCCGCCGCCCCTCTCGCCGGACGCGTTCCGGCTCGTCGCGCGCGTCCGACAGCGGCTCCGGGCCTCCCCGTCCGGCGCTCCGCCGGTCGTGCTCGTCGCGGCGCCCCCGGCGTTGGCCGCGGACCTCTCGCCGGTCGTCGGGCCGCTCGCCCGCTACCTCGGCGTGGCGGAGGTCCGGCTTCTCGGCACGGAAGCGGAGATGCCCCGGCACGGCCGCGGCTACGGCCGGACGAAGGCGGGCGCCTCCTGGTCGTTCCACATCTCCGACCGGCTGCCCCCGCCCCGGGCGGCGAAGCCCGCTCCGCCCCGCCGGGCCGGACCTCGGGTCCGCCCGGCGTTCGCTCCGGGGGACCTCGTTCCGACCGGCCAGGACTACGCCGACCCGGCGTGGATCGCTCGGGAGGGTTCGATCCGATCGCTCGGCGAAGAACTCGACCAGCTCCTCGGGGCTCCGATCCTCGGTCCGGCGAAGGTCGGGGCGGCCTGGGACGCCGGTCTCCAGTCCGTCGACGCGTTCCGCACGGCACCGTGGAACACGCTCGTGGCGCTCCCCGGCTTCGGCGTGCCGGTCGCGACCGCGCTGGTCGAGAAGTTCGGGGGCGAGATCCCGCCCCGGCCCTCCACCGCGGAGCGCCGAGCGGCCCTCGGCGTTCGCCCGCCGGCGAACGGGGACTCGGCCCCGACGTGGTCCGCTCCCGCTCCGGTGGTACCGACACCGACCCCGAGCCGGGAGCCCGCCTATCCGGCTCCCCCACCACCGGTCTTCTCGCGCCCCTCACCGGGCGAGGTCCGGGCTCCCGTCGTCGCCCGCCCCCCGCCGGCGCCGCGACCCCCGGTCGAGACCGCCCCGCTCGTCCCGAGTCCCCCGCCTCCGGCCCGGGAGGCGCCTCCGCCGGAGCCGCCCCGGGAGGAGCCGGTTCCCCCTCCCGACCTGCCTCCGCCGGACGCGAATCCGCTGCCGGTTCCCGAGGAGTCACCGCCCGAAGCGCCGGCCGGCGAGCTACCTCCTCCGGCGACATCGGAGTTGGCGATCGATGCCCCGGTCCCGCCCGAGGAGTCCATCGGGGCGGGCTCCGACCAGGCGGCGAGCGCTCCGCCTGCTCCCGAAGCGGAGTTCCTTCCAGCCTCGCTATCCGATAGCGAGCTCGCCGTGATTCCGGAGCCCGAGACCGCGACGCCACCGGTCGCCCCAGGGCCGACCGAACCTCCCGAGCCCGAAGCCCCCGCCCCGATGGAGTCGGAGCCGACCCCGGCGAATGCCGCGTCGTCCGAGTCCGCGCCGGCCGGCCCGGAAGCTCCGGAGATTGTTCCGGCGGTAGCGCCTCCGGAGGTGCCCGACCTCACGGCATCGGAGCCGGACGAGACCGCCCCCCTCTCGACCCCCGCTGAAGTTCGCGAGCCGTCGGCTCCGTCGGACGAGCTGATCGAACCGGCGTCGAGCCCTTCCCCCGTGGTCGATTCCGCCGAGCGTTCTACTTCCGAAGCGGCGGCCCCCGGTGACCTCGTGTTGGTTCCCTCTGGGCCGCCGGAGCCTGCGGCCGAGCAAATCCGCCCACCAGAGGAGCCGAGCCCTCCCCCAGCCCTGGAGTCTCCCCCCGAACCCCCCGCCCTGCCGGCGGAGTTGGCGCCCCCGAGGCCCGAGGTCGTACCGAGTCCGGAACCGGTCGTGACCCCGCCGCCGCCGACGGCGGAGCCGGCGATCCCGCCGGTCGCGGACGCGCTCTTGTCGGCACCCGTTCTGCCGACAACCGAAGAGGCGGCCCCGGTCCCCGCACCCCCTCCGGCTCCGCCCGCACCGCCGGTCGGCGGGATCGACCTCGCCGTGGGGACGAGTTACGTTCCGTCCCTCGAGCGATTTCTGGAAGCGACGGCCGCCGGTCACCAGGGCGTTTGCATCGTGCGCGACTCTCCCGAGCGGGTACGGGCCTACGTCGGCTCACGTCCCGTCGACATCCGGTGGCTGACGAACATCGGGCGCGGCCCGACGCTGAAGCCGACCGACCTCGAGGGTTTGGCCGCCTTCCTGACGCGCGCGGTCACTACAGAACACGTCACCGCGTTCTTCCTGGAGGGCGTCGAGTACCTCGTCCGGGTCCATGGCCTCGACAAGGTCCTCGCCCGGCTGGTCGACTTCGACCGCCAGGCCCGCGAGCACGAGGCCCGCGTCTGGCTCCCACTGAATCCGAAGCTGCTCTCACCGGCCGAGCTCGACCGCTTCGTGCAGGCGATGGGAGGGGCCGGGCCTCCGGCGTGACGCGGCCTGCCGAGCCCGAAAACCCCCAAAAGATAGGTTGATTACCCAACAGTCGTGTCGCCCCCCGAATGGGCGTACCCCGTCCTCCGCGCTCGTCCCTTCGCGCCGCGCTCGCGGTGGCC
>JASHVA010000154.1 GCA_030039715.1 Thermoplasmata archaeon
CGGGAGGATGGGCGGCGGTCGTCCCGCTGCTCCTCGCGGCCCGGGCGCGGGCGCGGGCCCGGGGAGACTATGCCGAGGCGGACCGGATCCGCGACGAACTCGCCGCCGCCGGCGTCCGGCTCGAGGACGGCGCTTCGGAAACCCGCTGGGAGTTCGGAGGCCCGGGGTGAGCTCCCGTGCGCGGTTTCGGTTTTGCTGAGCACGGCGGCCTCGAGCGGCTCTCGTTCGTCGATGTCGCGGAGCCCGAACCGGGGCCCGGCGAGGTGCGCGTCGCCGTCCGGGCGGCGGCGTTCAACCGGCTCGACCGGTTCACTCTCGCGGGCATCCCCGGGGTGCCGATCGAACGACCGCACGTGCTCGGGTCCGACGCCGCGGGCGTCGTCGATCGCTGGGGCCCGGAGGTATCGGGGCTCTCCGTCGGTCAGGAAGTGATCCTGAACCCCGGCATCTGGGACGGGACGTGCGACGCCTGTCGACAGGGTCGGGAATCGCTCTGCCGCGCCTACCGCATCCTCGGGGAGCACACGCAGGGCTCGATGACCCGCTACGTGGTCCTCCCCCGTCGGAACGTCCATCCCAAGCCCGAGCGGCTGAGCTTTCCCGAGGCCGCCGCCGCGCCGCTCGTCTTCCAGACGGCCTGGCGTGCGATGAAGACGGTCGGAGCGGTCGGCCCGGACGACCGCGTCGCGGTCGTCGGGGCCGGTGGCGGCGTGGCGACGGCCGTCATCCAGGTCGCGAAGATGCTCGGCGCCCGGGTGGTGGTCGCCACCCGCTCGGCCCGCAAGGCGGAGCGGGTGCTCGCGCTCGGCGCGGACGAGGCCGTGATCTTCGACGAGGGCGACCATCCGCTCGACAAGGTGCTCTGGCAATGGAGCCAGAAGAGCGGGCTCGACGTCGTCTTCGATTCCGTCGGGGCTCCGACCGTCCCGCGGTCGATCCGGGCGCTCGCCCGCGGGGGACGGGTGGTCGTCATCGGCGCCACCGCGGGCCCGGTCGCGGAGATCGACCTCCGGACGCTGTTCTGGCGGCAGGCTTCGATCCGGGGGAGCACGATGGCCGACGCGGACGAGTTCACGACCGTCCTCTCGCACCTCGCCGCCGGCCGGCTGCGGCCGGTCGTCGACTCGGTCCACCCGTTCGAAGAGGCCGAGACCGCGTTCCGCCGCTTCGACTCCGCCGACCTGTTCGGCAAGATCGTGGTGGAGCTGCCGCCCGCGGCCCCGTAGGCCGGCTCGGGGGGTGCCCGAGGGGGGGGCCCGCTCGAGGGAAATCGGGGCAGTTTTCGCCCCAGAACAACGAGGCAGGTTTCAAATACCAGAGGGCGGCCTGTGATGAGTCGTGAGCCGTCATTTGGGCAGCTCCCCACACACCGGGGATGCGGTGCGCCCCCGGAATTGGACCGTAGCCCCCGTCGCCATCCTCGTGGTGCTTACTGTCGTCGCGAGCGGCGCCCTCCTCCTGGCCGTGACCGGACCGACCGCGGTCGCGAGCCCGGTCGCGCGCGAGAGCCCGGCGGCGACGCCGGCCGCGCCGGTCACTCACGGGGACCTCGTCGTAACGTCCGGGGAGACGTACATCATCCAGCCGTCCGGCGGCAGCCCGCTCTACTACCAGGGCGGTAACATCACGGTCGAATCGGGCGGGACCCTGATCGTCCGCAACGTTTCCCTGATCTTCGTCGAGTTCGTCGCGAACACGGGCACCCTCGCCCAGCGCCTCTCCCACATCTACACGTTCTCGGACGCCGGCACGGCCGCGATCTTCAACTCGACGGTCACGACCGACATGGGCGTCCTGAACGCCTTCGCGAAGCTGTACGTCTCCGTCACGGGGACGATGAGCGCCTACAACACCTCCTTCGAGTTCCCGGGCTGGCTGAACGTGGAGGGCGCGGGCGCCTCGCTCGCGCTGAACGCGAGCGTCGTCGAAGGCAATCCCCAAGTACCGCTCGTCGAAGAGCCCCAGGTGATCCAGGCGGACACGGAATTCGCCCCCAGCCTGACCGTCTCGGGCGGAGCGGCTCTCACGCTCACCAACAGCTCGTTCAAGGAGACGTATGCGGACAACTTCCCCGAGAACGGCCTCCCGAGCACGGTCCCGCTTTCGGCGGGCGAAGTGGATCTCGGCGGTACCGGGCTCAACGTATCCGACCTTTCGACCCCCACCGACTCGATCAACGTGACGCAGGACTGGCTGTACGGCCAAGTCGGAATCTCCGGAGGGTTCGTATACGCCACCTACAACAACTCCGGGACGGGGCCGACGTCGGTTGACGTCACAATCTGGTTCCAGGGCGTCGGCTACTTCGTCGGCGCGTTCGACTTCGTGAATGGGACCGCGGGCCAGCTGACGGTTGCTATCCCTGCGGCGCTCACGGATGAGATCAACTCGGTCGGGCTCCTGACCTGGCTGAACGGCACGGGCGATTTCGGCCTGCCCTCCACCATCTCGCTCAACATCACGGCCGCGACCGGTCCGGCCTTCGTGGTCACCGATATGGGAATCGTGCTGACGCCACCTCTCGACTTCAACATCGTCGCGACCGGCGCGGGCACAACCGTGACGGCCGCCGACTCCTCGCTCGACCTCACGTGGGCGAACCTCCCGGCGAGCCCGCTCTCGACCAACGCCCCCTTCCCCTGGAACTCGAACAAGTTCCTCTTCGAGGACGGCGCGACGGGCTACCTGGCCAACGTGACCGTTCCGAACACTATCTCCGGAGTCTTCTCGACGTCCGCGGTGCTCACCGACTCCACGAGCAGCGTCTACACGTATCGCTGGGCGGACTTCAACATCACGAGCGCCTCCGGCCACTTCAACGTCAGCGGCGCGTTCGTGGTCCCGTTCTACGCCTACAACGATAACCAGGCGGCGAACGCGACCGTCACCACGCTCAACGACGTCGCGACGACCCTTCCGTCGATCGCGGGCTACCTGAAGTACGTGGACGGGAGGCACGGGATCACCAAGTACGGCACCTCGAGCGTCGGGGGTCAATCGTTCGTCCTGCTCGCGTCGACGGAGATCAACGCCTCGACACTTCCGAGCGGCGGCTTCCTCGGCAGCTACCACATCGCCGTGCGCACGCCCTACGTGACGAACGCGACGTGGATTTCGTTCGGGGTCAGCCCGTATCCGACCGGCGTCGCCCTCGGGACCTACGGGTTCGCCGAGGCGGACCGCACGAACGTCTACGTACCGCTCGCTCCGCCCGAGGTGAAGTTCGTCTACTTCTCCCCGGCGACCAGCCCGCTCGGCCTGAACGACCAATACTACTCGAACGGAACGCTCTTCTTGAACGGTCCGGGGACGGCATCGATCACGCTCTACGCGACCCCGGTCGGCGGCGGCAGCCAGACCGAGATCGGTTCGGACGCGATCACCGGCAACGGCTCGTTCACATTCTATTGGTACTCTCCGCTCCCGCTCACCGCAGGCACCTCCTACACGCTGAGCGCCGTCGCTTCGTACAAGGGAGCCACCGCTTCGTACACGCTTCCCGGGACGTACTCCGTCCCGTCCACGACGAGCGCGACCGGCTTCCTCTTCGAGAAGTTCCTCGATCTCCCGCTCTGGTTGTGGATCGCCATCGCGGCGGCCGCCGTGGTCGCGATCTTGGTCGTCCTCATGGTCTTCCGGCGCCAGGCCGCGGGCAAGCTCGTCGAGTGCGGCGAATGCGGCGAGCTGATCCCCGAAGACGCGACCGTCTGCCCGAAGTGCGGAGCCACGTTCGAGACGGACCTCGTGCGGTGCAGCCGTTGCTCAGCGACGATCCCGGCGAACTCGCAGTTCTGCCCCGAATGCGCCGCGCAGCTCCTCGGCGCGCCGGGCTCGGGCGGCAACGAGCCCGAGCGGCAGGCCTACGCGGACTTCACCGAGAAGTTCCGGACCGAAGCCAAACGCGAGCTCGGCGACAACTACACGGAGAGCGCGTTCTGGGACTGGTGGCGCCGCCAACCGAGCTACGTCTCGTTCAGCCAGTGGTCGCTCCAGCAAAACAAGGGCGTCCCGCGCGCCGGGATGAGCGCCCCGCCGGTCGAGTCGGAGAGCGTCCCCTCCGCGAGCCCCCCACCGCGCGCCGGGGGCGGGGCTCCGC
>JASHVA010000155.1 GCA_030039715.1 Thermoplasmata archaeon
GAGAAGAGGGTGTTGTACGGCGAAAGGTCCCCGTGCACGAGATGCGCCCGGCGGACCATCCGTCCGATCTGCTCCACGAGATCGTCGTACAGCTCCCGGGGCCGCTCGACCAGCGCGTCCTTCAGGCGCGGCGCGGGGGCGTGGGCGTCCTCGATGAACTCCATGACGAGCACGTTGCGCGAGTGGCCGTACGGGCGTGGGACCCGGACGCCGGCGTCCGTGAGCCGCCCGAGGATCGTGTGCTCCCGACGCGTCCAAGCGATGACGAGACCCCCGTAGTTCCGGACGCTCGTCTCGTGCCGCAGCTCTTCGAGCGCGTACGCGGGCAAGTGTCGGAACGTGGTGTTCCCGATCCGGTAGACCTTCACGGCCCGGTACTCCGAGCCCTTCGTCGCCCGGAAGACGCCGCCCTCCTTTCCGGTCGAGACCGGGAAGTCGATGGAATCGAAGAGCCCTTGGTTCACGAGCCGGCTGACCGCGAGGAGCGTGGCGTGGTCAAAGAACTCGTCGAGCAGCTTGCGCTGTTCGCGCTCCTTCGTCCGCTCTTCTGCCCGCTCGCGGCGTCGCGGGAACACGACCTCCTCGGGACGGGGCATCGACCGGCCGAACGGTGGGCCTCAAGATAGGCTCTCGCGCTCGGAAAGGGGTGCCCTAGTGGTGCCGCGGGAAGCGCGGCTATATGGCCTTCCTCGGCGTCGAAAGTACCGATGTCGCTCACCTGGCTGACTCCGGCGGCCCCTCCGCGCGCCGTGCCTCCGCGCTCGAAGCCGGGCCCCGCGCCGGCGCCGTTCGCGCTGGGGCATACGCTCGACTCCCCCGCAGACTACGACGCGGTCTTCCGCGTCGTCCGCGGCGCCGTTCATCGCGTCCTCGGTATCGAGCGACCCGGCCTCGGCCTCGGCCTCTCCGACCTCCCGCCCTACGTCGGCGCGTACTGGCAGGTCACCGGGAACCTGATCGTGCTCAACGAGGGGCTCGTCGCCGCCATGCGCGCGAACGCGAGTTCTCCGCTCGAGTTCAACAGCTTCGTCTACGTCATCCTGGCCCACGAGTACCTCCACTCGCTGGGGTACCTCGACGAGACCGCGGTGCGGCGCGTCACCGCGCACGTCACGCGCAGCGCGTTCGGCCCGGACCACCCCGCGACCCGGATGGCCGAGGGGGACCTCTGGCGGCTCTACCCGTTCCTCGCGTATGCGCCCGGGGGGAACGGCGGCCGGTTGAAGGTCGTCTCCCGGTTCGACCTCGCGAGCACCCAGAACTATATCCGATAGGGGCGCGGGCGCCGCCGGCGTCGGGCTTATCTCGCTTTTCGGCATTCACCCGCCCGTTCCATGGTGGTGGTCAACGACGCCATCGGCATCACGATGGTCGTGGTCGGGATCGCGCTCCTCGCCTTCGAGCTCATCCATCCGGGGGCGCTCCTGATCATCCCCGGCTCGATCCTCCTCGCGGCGGGCTTTCTCTACCTCTTTCTGCCGAACGTGCTCCTCGACAGCTACATCGGCCCGGTCGTCGTCATCGTCGTGGCGATCGGGGGCGCGCTCGTCGAGATCCCATACTACCGGTGGGTGGCGCCCGTCCATCGACCGATGAGCACGACGTCGGGCGGGCTCGTCGGCGAGGAAGCGATCGTCATCGCGCCGGTCGAACCGAACACGCTGCGCGGGAAGGTCAAGGTCCGCTCCGAGATCTGGTCGGCGAAGGCCGACGAACCGATCCCGGTCGGCACGCGGGTCCGCATCGTCCACGGAGAGGGGGTCTCCGTCACCGTGCAGCCAATCGCGCCGCCTCCGTCGGGATAGGGCGGTGGCGGCGGTCGAGGAGCCTCGTCAGCGCGTTCTCGCGGGAGTTCGAGAGAGGTAGGGAGGAGTAGAGAATATGGATTACACGGCCGTCATCGTAGGGATCGTTCTCGCGTTCATCGTCATCCTGGTGATCCTCACCCGGATGATCTACACGATCCAGCCGTACCAGCAGGGCATCGTCACGCTGCTCGGCTCGTACAAGCGGATGATCAATCCGGGTTTCAACCTCGTGAGCCCGCTCGCCCAGGTGCTGAAGATCGACCTCCGTACGCAGGTCCTCGAGGTCCCGCGCCAGGAAGTGATCACCAAGGACAACTCGCCGACGAACGTCGACGCGATCATCTACATCAAGGTCGTCGACGCCCCGAAGGCGATCTTCCAGGTCCAGAACTACCAGGTCGCGACCCTTGCGCTCGCCCAGACGACTCTCCGGTCGATCATCGGCGACATGGAGCTCGACGAGGTGCTCTACAACCGGGAGCGGATCAACACCCGCCTCCGGGACATCCTCGACGAGTCGACCGACAAGTGGGGCGTCCGCGTCGACGCGGTCGAGATCAAGGAGGTCGACCCCGTCGGGCCGGTCAAGACCGCGATGGAGGAGCAAACCTCCGCGGAACGGCAGCGCCGGGCCGCGGTCCTCCGGGCGGACGGAGAGAAGCGGAGCGCGATCCTCGTCGCCGAGGGCCAGAAGCGATCCCGCATCCTTCAGGCCGAGGGCGTGCGGCAGTCGCAGATCCTCGAGGCCGAGGGGGCCCGGGTGGCGACGATCCTCGAGGCCCAGGGAGAGTCCCAGCGTCTGCGGATCCTCTCCCTCGGGGCCGGGACGCTCGACGCGAAGGCGCTCACCGTCCTTTCGCTCGACACCGTCTCGAAGGTGGGGGACGGCCAGGCCACGAAGATCCTCTTCCCGTTCGAGTTCTCCCGACTGATGGAGGGCGCCTCCGAGTACCTCGGTACCAGCCGCACGGTCCCCGACCGCCCGCTCAACTCGCTCAACGACCTCGAGCAGCGCATCGGTTCCATGGACGACATCCTCGGACCGATCCCCCGGCAGGAGGAGCTCCTGACCGAGATCAAGTCGATCGAGGACGAGATCAAGGCGGAGTCCGACGAATCGACCTCCATGGTCGGTCCCTACGGCGGCAAGTCGGCGAAGGCCGGTCCGGTACCCGAGCTGCCCGAGGCGGACGAGATCGCGCCCCCGCCGACGTCAACGCCCACCCGCGCGCCCCCGGGCAG
>JASHVA010000156.1 GCA_030039715.1 Thermoplasmata archaeon
GTTCCCTTTCGCGACCGATTCGAGACGCCTCTCGTGGGGCGCGCTCCTCGAGTGATGCTGCTCGGGAGCGGCGAACTCGGCCGAGAGATCGCGATCGAGGCGATGCGGCTCGGCGCCGAGGTCGTGGCGGTCGACCGATACGCGAACGCTCCCGCGATGCAGGTCGCCCACCGCCACCACGTGCTCGCGATGACGGACCGGGCCGCCCTGCGGGCGCTCGTGCACCGGGAGTCGCCCGACGTGCTCGTGCCCGAGATCGAGCAGATCGCGACCGACGAGCTCGTGCGCCTCGAGGAAGAGGGCTGGACCGTGATCCCTCGAGCCGAATCGACGCGGGCGACCATGGACCGGGAGCGGATCCGCCGCCTCGCGGCCGAGAAGGCGAAGGTGCGCACGAGCGCGTTCGCGTTCGCGGACAGCGGCGCCGAGGCCCTCCGCGCGGCCCAGTCGATCGGCTTTCCGTGCATTTTCAAGGCGATGATGTCGAGCTCGGGCCACGGGATGACCGTCGTCCGGTCGGCGGCCGAGGTCGAGGCCGCGTACGCCGAGGCGAGCGAGCACGGGCGGGTCCGGAACGCGCGGGTGATGATCGAGGAGTTCATCCCGTTCGACCGAGAGGTCACGATGCTGACCCTGCGGCACTACGACCCGTCCGGCCACGTCGTCACCACGGTCATGGAGCCCGTGGCCCACCAGCGGCCCGGCACGCTCTATCACGAGAGCTGGCAGCCCGAGACGTTCGCCCCCGAGGTCATGCGCGCGCTGAACGACACGTCCACCGCGGTCACCGACCAGCTCGGAGGGATCGGGATCTTCGGCGTCGAGTGCTTCGTGAAGGGCCCGACGGTCTACTTCAGCGAGGTCTCCCCGCGGCCGCACGACACCGGCCTCGTGACGCTGGGCAGCCAGTGGAACAGCGAGTTCGCCTTGCACGCGCGGGCGATCCTCGGGCTCCCGTACGTCGGACCCGAACCGACCGTACCGGCCGCCGCGCACGTCATCCTCGCGGCCCACTCCGGCTGGGCACCGTCCTACGGCGGGCTCACGAGGGCCCTCGCGCCGAACGGCGTGCGGCTGTTCCTGTTCGGGAAGCCGGAAGCGTATCCCGACCGCCGGCTCGGCGTGGCCGTCGCCCGCGCGCCGACCACCGCGGAAGCGCGACGGCTCGCGGAAACCGCCGCCCGGACGGTCGAGGCGGGGATTCGAATGGAGTCGCCGAAGGAATCGAGCGGGCACCCCTGACCCCGGACGACCGAACGCACCGGGACGGGGCGGAGAGGAGATCCGATGGCCGAGAGCCGTGCGCCCCCCCGTTTGCTCACGACGGTGGCGTCCGCCCCCGAGACGACGTCCGCGATCGACGCGGCGCTCCCCGGCGTCCCGTGGGGATACGCCGTGGACGTTCCGGAGCCCGAGCGGGGAGCGGTGGAGGCGCTGCTCGTTGGTTCGTTCGCCCGAGATCCGGGGCGGTACGATGCCGCGTCCCTGCCCCGCCTGCGGTTCGTGCAGCGCCTCTACACGGGGATCGACGGGTTTCCGTTCGACCGGATCGGCGCGACGGTCGAGGTCGCGGGCAACGTCGGCGCGTTCGCCCCCTACGTTTCCGAGCACGCCGTCGCGCTCGCCCTCGCCACCGCCCGGGATTTCCCCCACGCCCAGGCGATGGTCGCGGCCGGCACGCTGCGGCCGGCACCGGTCCAGCGCGCGCTCTACGGCTCGACCTGCCTCATCCTCGGCTACGGGGAGATCGGCCAGGCGATCGGCCACCGGGCGGCGGGGTTCGGGGCCACGATCGTCGGCCTCAACCGGTCCGGCGCGATCGCGCCCGGCGCGGACCGAATGTACTCCGCGGACCGGCTGCACGAAGCCCTCGCCGAGGCCGATTTCGTCTTCGAGGTCCGGCCGCTGACCGCCCGGACCCGAGGGTCGCTCGGGGCCGCGGAGTTCGCCGCGATGCGCCCGAAGGCGGTCTTTGTCAACGTCGGCCGCGCCGCCACGGTCGACGAGGAGGCCCTCTACCGGCATCTCCTCGCGCACCCGGAGTTCCGCGCCGCGACGGACGTCTGGTGGGAGGAGAGCTACTCCGAGGGTCGGCTCGGCCAGCGATTCCCGCTCTCGACGCTCCCGAACTTCGTCGGGACCCCGCACTCGGCCGGCTTCGCCCCGGGGGCGGACGCGCGCGCGCTCGCGATGGCGCTCGAGAATCTCGCCCGATTCTTCCGGGACGGCCGACCCGAGCACGTCATCGACCGCTCGGAGTACGTCTCCCCCTAGCGGGGGCGCAGCGCGCGGTGCGACCCGCCCGGGCGCGGTGGACGACCGCCCCCGCGGGAGGCCTCCCGCCTACCGGATCCGCTCGAGCGCGAACGAACCGACGATGAGCGCCCGGTTCGTCGCGCGGCACTCGACCCAGTCGCGCGTCTGGACCTCGCCGAGCCCCTTCACCGAGAGGAACGTCTTGTCCCGGTCCTGACGGAAGACGATCGCCCCGTCCATCCGACCGAGCAACGTCTCGACCTGGGCGTCGGAGAGCGCCGCCCCCTCGAGCGAGTACAGCGCGAGCGCGTTCCGGGGCTTCAGGATCCCGACGACGTTCTGGAGGAACGAGAAGCTCGCGCGCTCGTCGCCGTGGGCGAGCACGCCGGCGAGCCCGAGGAAGCCGACGCGGAACGCCGTGCCGCTCTCGCCGTCGGCGGCCTTCGCGGCCTTGACGAGGTTCGAGAGGATGCCGGCGCGGTCGTCGGATCCCTTGGTGAGGAGGTGGTGCGCGTCCCCGCCGTCCGCGGCGGGGCCGGAGGCGTCGATCCAGGTGACCATCCCCATCTGCTCGTACTCGCGGAACTGCGGCAGAACGAGCCCGAGGTTCTGGGCGATCTCGTTCGGCGTGCGCGACGCGGTGACGAGGATCGTCGGCTCGCCTCGCTTGAGGCCCTCGGCGATGAAGGAGTAGAGGACGATCTCCTTGCCCACGAAGGCGTCGCCGAGTAGCACGACGTGCGACTTCGGGGGGAACCCGCCCACCAATAGGTCGTCGAGCCGCGGGGTTCCCGTCGGGAGTCGGTCCGCGATGCGTCGCTGCGTCGGGGCCTTCAGCGTCTCGACGGCCGGGGCGTCCGCGCTCGGCTCGTTCTCGGAAAGGTCGCGCACCGCGGTGCCGCCGCGCGCGCGTCCGCGGCGACTTACGGGAGCACCGGACTCCATCTGGTCGGCGGCCGCGATCGCGGCCAGCCCGGCCACGCCGAGTTCGGTACCCCGAGCGATCTCCTGCCGCCGCAGCGAGACCTCGGCCTCGCTGGCGGAAAGAGCTCGCTCCCGCGCGTGCAGGGCGCCCTCGCGTGCCTCCACCTCGGCCGTCGCCGCCCGCGCCCGCTTCTCTCGGTCGGTCAGGACCGCGTCGCGGTCGGCGAGGGTCTTCAGCTGCTGGTCAAGCTCCGCCGCCTTCTGGGCGGCGTCGACCTGATTCTTCCCCAGATCGGTGAGGCGGGCCTCGTAGTCCTTGACGGCCGTCTCGTAGACCGCCCGACGCTCCTCGGCCGCCTTCGACCGCTCCTCGACGTCCGCCTCGCGCTGGCGGAGCGAGGCGTCCCGCGCCGCGAGCGTGGCTTCCTTGTCCACGGCCGCCTTGAGCGCCGTCTCCACGGTCTTCGCCTTCTCAGAGACCTCCTTCGAGCGGCGACCGAGCGTGACGTTCTGCTCGTCGAGGACGAGCTTCAGCTGCTGGAGCTTGACCTCCCGGGCGGCGAGGTCCTGGGCTCCCGCCGGAGCCGGGGCACCGCCCTTACCCGACGACTCCGCCGCGGAGACCGCGCCCTCCCGCCGCAGGAGGTCGTTCGTCTTCTGGTCGAGCTCCTTGCGGCGAGCGTCGAGCCGGGCCTCCGTCTCGCCGGCGGACGCGGTACGGCGGTCGACGTCCTGCTGGCGTTGCGTGAGCTCGACGTCGCGCTTCGTCATCTCGCCCTCGCGCTCGACCAGGCGCTGCTCCCGGGCCGAGAGCAGCGGGGTCGCGCGCTGGACCTCCTGCTCGCGAAGGTCGATCGTCTGCGCCTTGTCGCGAACGACGCGTTCGCGATTGTCCATGTCGGCGATCTTGCCGGCCCACTCGCGCTCCTTCTGGACGACCGCGTCGGCTCGCTTGCGATACTCCTCCTCGAGCGACGCGAGCTGCGTGCGGGCCTCCGTGAGCGATGCCTTCTGCCGTTCGATCGACATCTCCTCGTTCTCGGCGTCGGCCTCCCGCTTGACGATGGCCGCCTCCCGGAACTGGAGCGCCTCTTCCTTCTGGCGGACCTCGTCCGCAAGGCGGAACATCTTCGACTGACCCGAGGTGATCAGCTCGCGCTCGTGGGAGCGGGTGCCCGAGGAGATGAGGTGGAGGAACGAACCCGAGCTCTGGTAGAAGATCGCGGAGATGAACAGGCCGATCGCGAGGGCGCTGTCGAGGCTCGCGGTCCCCTTCGGCGGGAACAGCACGACCAGCGTCGTCGCGAGTGGGAGGATCGCGGCGATCGCCGCGAACCACTGTCGGCTCGACCAGCCACTCCAGGTGAGCACGAGAGCGAGGAGGGCGGCGCTGATCCCGGCGAGAGCGATCGGGTAGAACCACCAGCCCAGGGTCAGCGCGCCGAACCGGGAGTAGTCCGCCTCGTGGGCGACGAACGTGAACAGGATGAGGGCGTTCGCGGCGAGGGCGCCGACGGAGGCGGCGAAGTGTCCCTCCCACGGCCAGAGGTTGTACTCCT
>JASHVA010000157.1 GCA_030039715.1 Thermoplasmata archaeon
CAGGTCTCCTGGTTCCAGAGCGCCGTGGCGATCCCGATGAGGGCCGCCCCGAGGATCGCGACGATCGCCGCGCCCCAGACGTCGAGGTTGGGCAGGAGCTCGAACGACGAGGGGACGAAGTTCCCGAGGTAGCTCGAGAGCAGGAAGAAGACCCCCGCGAGCAGGAGGACGAGGGCGAAGAGCGCGATGAGGACCGAAATGACCGCGACGCCGAGCGGCCGGCGGGGGACGACCGGCGTCGGCTCCCAGCGGGGCGGGAGGCGGTCGAACGTGACCGCGGTGTCGCTGTTCGCCGAGGAGGCGCTCGAGCTCATCTCCGCACCGGTGCGCGAACGAGCCGGGGGAGAGAATTTCTACCTTGCGTTCCACGCGGGCGGATCAGAACCGTCGGTCCGCCGCCCCGCGGGCGAGGAGCTCGAGGAGCCGGCGGTACGGTCCGACGGGGATTGGCTCGAGGGCCCGCACGGCCCGCTCCGCCCAGCGGCTCGCCTCCCCGGCGACCTCGGTGGCGGCCCCGGTGAGGTCGGTGAGCTCCTTGAGCCTCAGGAGGTGCTTCGTGCGCTTGTGGCGCAGCTGGAAGAGCGCCTCGAACTCGGCTTGGCGCTTCGGGTCGAGTCCGTCGAACGCGCGCAGGGAGACGAGGGTCGGGTTCCCTTCCCGGAGATCGGTGAAGAGCGGCTTCCCCAGGAGGTCCGGGTCCCCGTAGAGGTCGAGGAGGTCGTCGCGGATCTGGAAGGCGACCCCGAGCGACTTCCCGTACTCCGTGAGCGCGTCGGCCTCCGGCGGCGGGACCTCGGCGATCTCGGCGACCGAGCTCAGCGCCGCCGCGATGATCGCCGCCGTCTTCCGCTCGACGATCCGGAAGTAGTGCTCCCGCCCGGTCGAGAGATCGAAGCGCGAAGACTCCTGGAGGACCTCCCCTTCGACGAGGTCCGCGCACGCCTCCCCGCACTTCAGGATGATCGAGCGGGGATATTCGGCGGCGAGCTCGAACGCCCGGACGAAGAGGTAGTCCCCCGACACGATGGCGAGGGGGATGCCGAACGCCCGGGGCATCGACGGACGGCCCCGGCGCGTCTCGGCGTGGTCGATGACGTCGTCGTGGACGAGCGTGGCCGTGTGGATCAGCTGGAAGGCCGCGGCGAGGGAGTGGACCGGGCGGGTCGACTCGGCGCCGAGGGCGCGGTGCGCGACCGCCATCAGGAGCGGGCGGACCCGCTTTCCCCCGGTGGAGCAGGCGTACCGGGCCGCTTCGGTGAGCTGAGCGTAGGTCGAGCCGAGGACCTGATGGAGGCGCCAGTCGATGTCGCCCAGGTCCCGGACGAGCACGGGCAGGAGCTCGTTCACCTCGGCGAGGGCGGCCGGCCCGAAGGTCTGCGAGACGACCGCTTCGAGCGAGGGCTCGAGCGGCTCGGCCGGGCCGGGGCTCGTCACGAGCCTCCTCCGAGGCGCGCGGGCCACCGCAGGCGCATCATCGCGTCGAGACCGGACGCCCCGATATAGCGCATCCCCAGCGCGAGGAGCGGATCGAAGCCCGCGAAGGGGTCCCCGAATCGCTGGATGCGGGCGCCCCGGGCGAGCGGTCCGTGGAGGGCGGAGCGCCAGGCGACGTCGTAGTCGGCGAGCGGGGCGCCCGAGGTCGCGTGCCGCGCCGCCGCGGTTCCCGCGAGCCAACCGCTCATCATCGCCGTCGGAATCCCGCCGCCGTTCGTCGCCATCACGAGGTTCGCCGCGTCCCCGGCGAAGACGGCCCGGCCCCGAACGAGGCTCGCCGGCGGAGGACCGACCGGCACCCACCACTGGGTCGGTTGCCGGGGCGCTCCCAGACGGGCCTCCGCGGCGAACGCCGAGAGGAGCCCGCCGAGCGAGCGCCCCGGAGGGAGCCGAGTGACGCCGAGGCCGACGTTCGCATCGTGCGCCCGGGGGAACCGCCACGCGTAGCCGCCCGGCGCCGCGTGTCCGAAGTGGAGCTCGATCGAGTCGTCGAGCGGCCCGTCGACGGTCGCGGTGATCATCCGGAACATCGTGCGTCGCGGGGCGAAGCCGACCGAGTGGCCGACCGTCGAGAGCGGCCCGTCCGCGGCGACGATCGCGCGCGTCCGCACGCTCTCCCCGCGGGCGAAGCGGACCTCGTCGTCGTGGACGCCGGTGACCCCGACCGGATGTCGGAGCTCCGCGCCGGCCCCCTCGGCCCGGTAGGCGAGGGCCTTGTCGAAGGCGCGGCGGGAGACCGTGTAACCCTCGAGCGGGAACCGGTAGCGCCGGCCGTACGGGCCCACGCACGCCATCCAGCGCGTCGACCGGAGCACGGTCTCGGGCGGGATGTCGAACGAGGCCGCGATCAGCTCGGGGCAGTCGAAGAGGTCGGCGAGCTCCCGGGGCGCCGGGACGAACTCCCCGCACTGGACGGGATGGCCGAGCTCGGGCCGGTGGTCGACGAGCAGCGTGCGCGCCCCTCCCTCCGCGGCGGCCCGGGCGGCGACCGCACCGGCGGGTCCGGCTCCGACCACGACGACGTCGTACGTCCCCACGTCCTCACGCCCCGACCGTCACGAAGTGGTACGCCGCGGACTGGATGGCGCCGAGGACCGCCTGCGGGTAGATCCCGAAGGCGACGATGAGGGCGGCGATGATCGCGAGGCTCGCCGCCCGGCCGTACCCGATCCCCCCGAGCGGAAGCGCCGGAGGGCCCGCGCCGCCGACGACGGACCCGGCGGGCGCGCCGGCCGGGGCCGGCGCGGCATCGAAGAACATCACCTTGAGCACGCGGGCGTAGTAGAACACGGAGAGCGCGCTGTTGAGGAGGCCGGCGACCGCGAGCCAGATGAACCAGCCCTGGGCGTCGACCGCGGCGCTGAACAGGACGAACTTCGAGACGAATCCGATGGTGAGCGGCACGCCCGCGAGGGAGAGGAGCATGAGAGCGAACGACACGCCGAGGAGGGGCCGCTTGAGGCCGAGGCCCCGCCAGTCGTCGATGAGGGGACCGACCCCGATCGCGGCCGCGGCCCCGACCACGAGGAACGCCCCGGTCTTCATGAGGACGTGCGCGAAGACCTGGAGCGTCGCGCCGCCGAGCGCGGGCGCGGTCCCGATCGCGATGCCGATCAGCATGTAGCCGGCCTGGCTGATCGACGAGTAGGCGAGCATCCGCTTCATCTCCTTCTGAAGGAGCGCGAGCACGTTCCCCACGGTCATGGTGACGACGGCGAGCGCGCCGAGCGTGATCTGGAAGCTCGCGCCGAGGGCGACCGAGCCGCCGAAAAGGCCGTAGCCGCTCGAGCCGACCGCGCCGACCGCGAGCACCGGACCGAGGAAGACGAGGAAGAAGGCGAAGACGCCGATCTTCTTCGTCCCGCCGGCGAGGAACGCCGAGACGTCGTCCGGGGCGCCGTCGTAGACGTCGACGGCCCAGGCGTGGAACGGCACGAGGGTGACCTTGAACGCGAGGCCCGCGATGAGGAACCCGTAGCCGAGGAGGACGAGGACGGGGTAGCCGACCGCCGTGCCCGCCGCGCGGATCAGGTAGAGGTTCGTCGTCCCGTACGCGCCGAAGAGGAGCGACGCCCCGAAGAACGAGAGCACGGTCGAGAGCGCGCCGATCACGAAGAACTTCATCGCCGCCTCGAGGCCGCGCACGTCCTTGCGGGTGTAGGCGACGAGGAGGTACGACGCGATCGAGACGACCTCGATCGCGAGCAGGAGGAAGATGAGGTCGGAGGCGATCGCGACGAGGAGCATCCCGATCGTCGCGAGGAGGAGAAGGCCGTAGAAGATCGGGGCGCCGCGCTCGTCGCTCGGCCGGCTCACCGAGGCGAGCGCGACGAAGAACGTCGCGAGGAGGAAGATCGCCTGGAAGACGAGGCCGAACGACGTGAACGCGAAGAGCGGCGCCGCCCCCGCGGCCGGCGCGACGTCGATCTGGCTCGCCGGGACCGTGGCGAGGAAGGCGAGCGGGGCGAAGCCGAGGTCCGCGACGACGACCCCGAGCGCCGCGAGGGTCGCGGCGACCGCGATCCCGCCGGTGAGCTCGATCCGGCGGACCTTGAGGACGTCCAGGAGGAAGATGAGGAGGGTCCCGGCGAGCAGCACGAGCTCGGGGACGAACGGGCCGGCGAACGAGGAGACCGACATCGCCCTACGTCCCCGGCCAGCCCCGGATCGGCGAGTTGACGATCACGTTCACGAGCAGGCTCGGCAGGATCCCGAAGAGGACGGTGAGCGCGACGAGGAGCCCCATCCCGGCGCCCTCGTACCACGGCACGTCGTGGACGTCGAGCGGGACGCCCTTCTTCTCGCCGAAGAGCATTCGCTGCATCATCCACAGGTAGAAGCCCGCGGTCACGACCAGGACGACGAGCGGGATCAGGACCCAGTAGCCGAGGCCGTTCCAGGTGGCGAGGAACGCGGTGAACTCCGCCGGGAAGCTGATGAGCGCCGGGAGGCCGAGCGAGGCGAGCGAACCCGCCATGATCATCGTGGAGAGCGCGGGCGCGCTCGGAGTGATCCCGCCGAGCGAGGAGATGTCGCGCGTCCCGTACTGGTGGTGGACGCTCCCCGACGCCATGAAGAGGAGCCCGCTCACGATCCCGTGGGCGAACATGAGGAGGACCGCCGCGAGGAGCCCGAGCGAGGAGTCGAGGGCGATCGCGAGCAGCACGATCCCCATGTGGTTGATCGAGGAGTACGCCACGAGGCGCTTCAGGTCCCGCTGGGCGAGCGAGAGCACCGAGCCCCAGACGATCGTGATGAACGCGATGAGGAAGAGGAGCGGCTGCGCCGAGTGGAAGCCGTGCGGCAGCACTTCGACGGCCCAGCGGATGAGTCCGTAGCCGCCGAGCTTCAGGAGCAGGCCCGCGAGCAGGACCGAGCCGCCGGTCGGCGCCTCGACGTGCGCGTCGGGCAACCACGTGTGGAAGGGCACGACCGGGAACTTCACCGCGAAGCCGAAGAAGAGGGCGAGGAACAGGAACGTCTGGACGACCGGGGCGAGGTTCCCCGCGGCGGCGTAGACCGCGGAGAAGTCGAGCGAGGTCGCGCCCGAGTAGAACACGAGCGCGAGCAGCCCCACCAGCATGACGATCGATGCGACGTGCGTGTAGATGAAGAACTTCAGCGCGGCGTACCGGCGGTTCGGCCCTCCCCAGTACCCGATCAGGAAGAACATCGGGACGAGGACGGCCTCCCAGAAGAGGAAGAACAGCAGCACGTCGAGCGCGACGAAGACCCCGAAGCAGCCGAGGCACGTCAGGAGGACGAGGCCGAAGTAGCCGGCCGGTCGGTGGGTCTCCCCCCACGAGTAGACGACCGTCGCGACCTGGAGGATCGCGGTCAGGAGGATGAAGATCAGTGAGATCCCGTCGACGCCGACCGCGTAGTCGACGTGCAGCCAGGCGACCGAGATCCAGCTGTACGTCTCCGTGTCGGAGAACCCGGGGACGAGCGAGCTCGAGTACCCCGGCCAACCGGGGTAGCTCGCGAGGAGCAGCGCCACTTCGGCGAGGAAGACGGCGGAGGTGCCCAGGGCGACCCAGCGGGCCCGGCTCCCCGCGAGGAACGTGCCGACCGTCCCGAGGAGGAGCGTCGCGAGGACGATCGAGATCAGGGGCAGCATCTACGAACCTCCGAGTCGCGCGAGAAGATACGGCCCCACGATGAGCAGCATCACGAAGAGGGCCAGCAGACCGCCGACGACGTACGCCGCGTAATCGGAGACGAGACCGGTCTGAATCGACCGGAGGCGGTTGCTGCCCGCGGCGAAGATCCGCTCGAGGCCCCGGACGGCGCCGTCGATCACGAACCGGTCGAAGAAGTCGGCGGCGCGCGAGATCGTGTAGACGGCGCGGAGCCCGATCCAGTCGTACCCGACCTTGAAGTAGTAGCGGTTCAGGAGGAGCCGGCGGACCGGCTGGATCGCACTCGTCTCGGACAGCACGAAGACGCGGCCGTTCCCCCAGAGCGACCAGGCGAGGCCGATGCCTCCGGCGCCCAGGCCGACGCTCACCGCCGACAGTGCGAGGTCGGTCGTCGTGAACGTCGGCGGGATCCCGGGGAGGCCCGCGCCCCCGAGAAGGAGGTTCTGGAAGCCGGGGAAGAAGACGAAGAGGCCGGCGACGACCGCCATCGCCGAGAGGACCACGAGCGGGACCTGCATCACCCACGGGCCCTCGTGGGGGGTCGGCAGCGAGGGATCCCGCGGGCCGTCGCCCGAGAACGCGAGGAACCAGGCGCGGAAGATGTAGTACGCCGTGAGGAACACCGCGGCGAAGGCGAGGAGGAAGAACGGCCAGTAGTCGGGGTGGGTGCCGAGGACGGAGTAGACGGATCCGAGGATGTCGTCCTTGCTCCAGAAGCCGGCGAACGGCGGGATCCCCGCGAGCGCGAGGCCGCCGATCGCGAACGCGGCGGCCGTGAGCCGCATGTGCTTCTTGAGGCCCCCCATCTTGAACAGGTCCTGGGTGCCGACGGCGTGGATGACGGAGCCCGCCGCGAGGAAGAGGAGCGCCTTGAAGAACGCGTGCGTGAAGAGGTGGTAGAGCCCGACCATCGCGAAGCCGGCGCCGATGGCGAGCACCATGTAGCCGAGCTGGCTGATCGTCGAGTAGGCGATCACGCGCTTGATGTCCGGGTGCACGACCGCCATCGTCGCCGCGAAGAACGCGGTGAAGCCGCCGACCGCGACGATCGCGAGCTGGTCGGTGGGCGTGAAGCCGAGGAAGACGGAGGCGACGGCGAGGAGGTAGACGCCCGCGGCCACCATCGTCGCGGCGTGGATGAGGGCGGAGACCGTCGTCGGGCCCTCCATCGCGTCCGGGAGCCAAACGTGCAGCGGGAACTGCGCGCTCTTGCCCGCGGCGCCCCCGAGGATCAGGAGACCGGCGATGGTGAGCGTCGGCGTGTTCGCGCCGGGGAGCGGGAGGAACGGCGAGGCGCCGTGGACGAAGACGAACCCGTTCGCGGCCCAGCCGCCGTTCGGGCCGGCGGTCGCGTAGACCGAGAAATAGAGGAAGATCCCGAGGAGGAACAGGACGTCGCCGACCCGGGTGACGAGGAACGCCTCCTTCGCGGCGCTCGCCGCGCTCGGCTTCTCGTAGTAGAAGCCGATGAGGAAGTACGAGCAGACGCCGACCAGCTCCCAGAAGAGGAAGAACTCGAGGAGATTGTTCGCGAGCACGAGGCCCGTCATCGACGCGAGGAAGAGGGAGAGCTCGGCGTAGTACCGCGGGAGGCCGTGGTCGTGGTGCATGTACCCGATCGAGTACAGCATCACGAGGAACCCGACGACCGTCACGACGACGAGCATGAGGGACGAGAGCGGGTCGACCAGCGTGCCCATCACGAGCGAGAAGCCGTTCGGGAACGCACCGGGGGCCGGTGCGAGGTGGAGCCACGTGAACTGGACGTTCGTGTACGTCCCCGGGCTCATCGCCTCCCCGACGGCGATCAGCACCCCCAGCACCATCGCCGCGGCCGAGAACGCGACGGCGACCCAGCCCCCCCACTCGAGCCGGCCGAGCCGTGTCCCGGCGAACCCGACGATCACGAACGAGGCGACCGAGAAGAGCGGGACGAGGAACGCCCACGAAAAGAGGACATCGAGCGAGACCGTGGCCGACCCCCTCCTACTCCTTCAGCTCGGTCGCCCGCGCGACGTTGATCGTTCCCTTGAGCCGGTTGAGCGCGAGGACGATGGCGAGCCCCACCGCGACCTCGGTGGCGGCGAAGCCGACGAGGACGACCGCGATCGACTGCCCCGAGAGCCCGCTCGTCCCGGCCGGGAACGCGGCGAAGTAGACGAAGTTCAGGATCACGGCGTTCATCGCGATCTCGATCGAGATCAGGAGGAGGATGAAGTTCCGCCGCGTCAGGATGCCGAAGACGCCGATGCCGAAGAGCGCCGCCGAGAGGGCGAGGAAGCCCGGCAGCGAGAGGTCGGTCACTCGCGCCCCTCCCGGACGAGGTAGATCGCGCCGGCGACCCCGGCGAGCATGATGAGGCCGAGGAGCAGGAGCCAGGGGCCGTTCGGCCCGAAGAGGTTCTGGGAGAGCGCGGTCGGGTCGTACGACTGGACCGCGGTGGTCGACTGGGGGAGCTCGCCGAGCGCCGAGGCGAGGAAGATGAAGGTGACCACGGCGAGCGCGACCGGCACCGGGCCGATCCCCGTCACGGCCTCCCGCGAGAAGATCCGCTTGCGCGTCGTCATGATGCCGAAGAGGAGCAGGATCGTGACCGCCCCGGCGTAGACCCCGAGCTGGAGAACGCCGAGGAACGGCGCGGAGAGCAGGAAGTAGATCGCGGAGAGGTCGACGAAGAAGATCGCGATCCACAGGATCGTGTGGACGAGCTCGCGGACGAGGAGGGCCGCGGTCGCGGTCCCTATCGCGACCAGAGCGAGCGCGAGGAACGCGAGTTCTTCGAGGCTCACTTCCGCGTCCCCCAGAGCAGGCACTCCTTGGGGCAGACGCTGATGCACGTGCCGCAGCGGACGCAGTCGGAGTCGTTGATCGCGGGCTCCTTCCAGATCCGCTTCGCCGGCTTCTCGCCGGGCTTCGGCTCCGCCTTCGGGATGTCGACCATCGTGATGCACTGCGTGGGGCAGTCGCGCGAGCACGCGTTGCAGCCGATGCACAGCGGTGGGTCGAGGAGGATCGAGTCCTCGTTCTCCGGCCGTTCGACCCGGATCGGGTTCATTGGAAGCTTCGTTCGGAAGACGTCGTAGAGCTTCGCGGGCGAGTAGACCATCTCGGCCCGCTTCGGCGTCGAGAGCTCGTAGCGGGTCGTCATCGTGAGGCACCCCTCGGGGCAGGCGTCCGAGCAGAACCCGCAGTAGCTGCACTTCCCGTAGTCGATCTGGGGGCACTTCTTCGGGTGCTTCGGGTCGCCGCCGGGCACGGTGACCATCTCGATGCAGAGGTCGGGGCAGGAGAACGCGCA
>JASHVA010000021.1 GCA_030039715.1 Thermoplasmata archaeon
CGCGTCGAGGCCGACCGCGCGGCCGGCGTCTTCGAGCTCGCCGCCGAAGAGATCCGGCACCTCGGCGGCGAGAGCTTCCCGGCGGACGCCTACGAGCGGCCGGCGGGGAACGAGCACCGCTTCCTCTTCTCGGTCCGCGACCCGATCGGCGTCGTCGTCGCGATCGGGCCGTTCAACTTCCCGCTCAACCTGCTCGCGCACAAGGTCGCCCCGGCGCTCGCGGCCGGGAACCCGGTGGTCGCGAAGCCGACCTCGGCCGCGCCGTTCACGGCGCTGCGGCTCGCAGAGCACCTGAGCGCCGCGGGCGTTCCCGCCGGCGCGATCAACGTGGTCGTGGGACCGGGCGGCTCGGTCGGCGACACGCTCGTCGAGCACCCCCGGACGCGCCTCGTCACCTTCACCGGGTCGACCGAGGTCGGCAAGGCGATCGCCGGGAAGGCCGGTCGGCACGCGAAGCGCGTCATCCTCGAGATGGGAGGGCTGGACCCGTTCGTCGTCCTGGACGATGCGCCGCTCGCGTCCACGGTCGAGGCGGCGGCGCGGGGGGTCTTCGCCTACTCGGGCCAGGTCTGCACGGCCTCGAAGCGGTTCCTGGTCGCGGAACCGATCGCCGAGAAGTTCGCGCGCGCGCTCGCCGAGCGGGCGACCGCCCTCAAGGTCGGTCCCGCGCTCGACGAGACGACGGAGGTCGGCCCGCTGATCGACCCGCCCGCGGTCGAGCGGATGGAGTCGCTCGTCGACGACGCGCGGTCCCGGTCCGCGAAGGTGCTCGCCGGCGGGCGGCGTCCGCCCGAGCGGACGGAGGGGAGCTTCTACTCCCCGACGGTGCTGGACGAGGTGCCGGAGGCGGCGCGCGTCCTTCACGAGGAGCCGTTCGGGCCGATCGCCCCGATCGTCCGGTTCCGCGATGTCGAGGAGGCGGTGCGGATCGCGAACGCGACGCCGTACGGCCTGCAGGCCGCGGTCTACACGCGGGACATCGCGCGGGGCTTCGCGCTCGCGAAACGGATCCGGGCCGGCGGCGTGCACCTGAACGACCCCACGAACCTGCGGTGGGACGCGCTCCCGTTCGGCGGCGTGAGGGAGAGCGGGCTCGGCCGCGAGGGCCTCCGCTACGCGATGGAGGAGATGACCGAGGTCAAGCTGATCTCGGTCAACTACGCCGGCTGAGCTCGCCGGCTCCCGACGGCTCGCCGTCCGGGAACGTGCGGCCGGGGACCGGGGGAACGACCGGACCGGGGAGCGTCGGCGTCGCCGGGATCCGGGGCTCGGGAAGGCCCCCGATCGTCGGGGCGGCCGGTCGCGCGCCGCGGGCGTTCGGCACCGGCTCGAGCGAGTCGAGCGCATCCTCGAAGGCGGCGAGGCCGCGCTCGAGGAGCTCGTCCTCGATCACGAGCGGCGCCATGAACCGCAGCACCTGGTCCCACGCTCCGGCGGTGTGCATGAGGACGCCGCGGGCGAACAGCGCCGAACGCATCGCCTTCGCGCGGTCGCCCCACGGGGTGCGCGCGACCGGGTCGCGGACGAACTCGACGCCGATCATGAACCCCTTCCCTCGGACGTCGCCGATCGCCGGGCGGCTCGAGGCGAGGCCGCGGAACCGCTCGACGAGCGCCGCGCCGCGGTGTCGGGTCCGTTCGAGGAGGTCCCCCTCCTTGAGGACCCGGAGGACTTCGGTGCCGACCGCGAGCGCGAGCGGGTTGCCCCGGTAGGTGCCGATGTGGAAGCCGCGGGGGAGCTCGGGCACGAGGTCGTCGCGGTAGGCGACCATCGAGACCGGCAGCCCGCCGCCGATCGTCTTCGCGATGCACAGGATGTCCGGCGTCACGCCGGCGTGCTCGACCGCCCACATCCGGCCGGTCCGTCCGAGGCCGGTCTGGACCTCGTCGGCGATGAGGAGGATCCCGTGGCGGTCGCAGAACTCGCGCAGCGAGGGCAGGAAATCGTCCGGCGGGACCACGTAACCGCCCTCGCCCAGGATCGGCTCCACCAGCACGGAGGAGATCGCGTCGACGCCCGACGCGGGGTCGTTCACGAGGTGCTCGAGGTAGGCGATCGTCCCCGCCGCGCCGTCGTCGGCGCCGAGGACGGGCCGGTACGGGTCGGGATACGGCACGCGCACGACCGCCCCGCCCGGGAAGGCGCTCGTCACGTGGTAGCGGCGCGCGCTCGTGAGGCCGACCGCGCCTCCGTGGACGCCGTGGTAGGCGCCCGAGAACGCGACCGTGCCGTGCCGTCCCTTCGCAAAGTCGGCGAGGCTCACGGCCGTCTCGATCGCGTCGCCGCCGGTGACCGTGAACAGCACGCGGGCATGGTGACGGAGCCGGCCCGGCAGCGACGCCGTGAGCTCCTTCAGGAAATCGACCCGCACCTCGGTCGGGAGCTCGAGGGCGTGCCAGATCCGCTCGGACTGGGCGTCGAGCGCGGCGACGAGCCGGGGGTGGCGATGGCCGAGGTTCAGCACGGAGATCCCGGCGACCCAGTCGATGTACCGGTTGCCGTCGACGTCCTCGATCGTCGAGCCCTGCGCGGTGGCCGGGGCCATCGGGAAGTAGTGCGGGTAGCCGATCGCGTCGGTCTCGAGCTTTCCCTGCGCCTCGAGGAGCCGCCGAGAGTTCGGGCCGGGCGGCGGGACGACGATGCGGGGGGCATCCGGATAGCTCAGCCACGCAGAGCGGTCGCCCATCGGCCCCTCGGCGGCATCACCGGCGGGCGGGGATATAACGCCGGGCGCGCGGGGCGGGGGCCGGCCTCCTTTAACGGCGGAGCGGCTCGCGGGGCCGGATGGCGACCGGTCGCCCGCCCCGGGTCGATGCCCACCTGCATCTCACGCGCTGGTGGCCGGACCTCGCGCACACGGCCTATCGGGCGGACCTCGAGTACAACTCCCGGGGCCTCCTCGAGGAGATGGACGCCGCCGGGATCGACTTCGGCCTCGTGATCCAGGTCTACGAGGCCCCGAACGCGGAGGAGGCGCTGGCGGAGAGCCGGACGCTCGCGACCGCGAGCGGCGGGCGCCTCCGACCGGTCGTCACCGTCGACCCGACCCGCGGCGAGGCAACCGTCCACGACGCGATCGGCCTGTGGGAGCACGAGCCGACGATCGCGGGGATCAAGCTGTTCCCCGGGTATCTCCCGTTCTACCCGCACGACCCGCGGCTCGAGCCGATCTACGAGTTCGCCCACCGGCGGGAACTGCCCGTACTGATCCATCAGGGCGACACGCTCGACCGCAAGGGCCTCGTGAAGTTCGCGCGCCCGATCGAGGTCGACGAGGTCGCCGTGCGGTACTCCGACGTGCGGTTCGTCCTCTGCCACTTCGGCAACCCGTGGGTCGAGGAAGCCGCCGAGCTCGTCTACAAGGACGAGAACGTCTACGCGGACACCTCGGGCCTCCTCGCGCATCCGTCCGCCCCGTACTTCCGGGAGATGGTGGCGGAGTGCCGGCGGCGGCTCCACCGGGCGATCGTCAGCGTCGGCTCGGCCGAGCGGGTCCTGTACGGCTCCGACTGGCCGCTCGAAGAGCTCTCGGTCGCGGTCGCGCTCGTCGCCGACCTCGACCTTCCGCCCGCCGACCGGGAGCGGATCCTCGGCACCAACGCCGTGCGCCTCTTCCGGCTCGGCGAGCGGACCGCGGCGCCCGGGTCGTCATAACCCCGACCGCCCTCGGGGGGCCCGGCCGGCGGGGCGAGGGGCGTGGACGGCGAGGAGATCCAGCGGGTCGTCCGGGAGACGAACTACGTCACCTGGCGGCGACAGGGCGGCTGGAACCCGCTCGTCGTGACCCGGGCCGAGGGGTCCCGGTTCTGGGACAGCGCGGGGAAGGAGTACCTCGACCTCTCCTCGCAGCTGATCGCGACGAACCTCGGGCACGCGAACCCCGCGGTCGTGGAGGCGATCGCCGCCCAGGCCCGGACCCTGCCGTACGCGGTCCCCGGCTTCGCGACCGAGCCGCGCGCGCGCCTGAGCGCCGCGCTCCTCGAGATCCTGCCGAAGGGACTCGACCGCTTCTTCTTCAGCACGTCCGGGACCGAGGCGAACGAAGCGGCGCTCAAGATCGCGCGGGTCGCGACGGGCCGGACGAAGGTCCTCTCGCGGTACCGCTCCTACCACGGCGCGACCGCGGCGTCGATCTCCGTGACCGGCGAGATGCGACGCCGCCCGATCGAGCGGGTGCAGCGCGTCCCCGGGACGGTCTTCGCGCCCGACTGCTACTGCTACCGATGCCCGTTCGGGCTCACGTACCCCGACTGCGGCGTCGCCTGCGCCGAGTACGTCGACTACCAGCTCGAGCGGGAGGGGGACGTGGCGGCGATGATCGTCGAGCCGGTCGTCGGGACGAACGGCGTCCTCGTCCCGGTGCCCGAGTACCTCCCTCGGATCCGCGAGATCACGCGGAAGCACGACGTCCTCCTGATCGCGGACGAGGTGATGAGCGCCTGGGGCCGGGTCGGCGAGTGGTTCGCGGTCGACCACTGGAAGGTCGAGCCGGACCTGCTCACGACCGCGAAGGGGATCACCGGCGCGCACATCCCGCTCGGCCTCACGGCGACGACCGCGAAGCTCCACGACACGTTCCGCGACGCCTACTTCCCGCACGGCCACACGTACGAGGCGCACCCCCTGACCCTCGCTCCGGCGGTGGCGGCGATCGGCGAGTACCGCCGGCTCGGCCTCCTCGAGAAGTCCCGCCGGGACGGCGAGTATCTCCTCCGACGCCTCGGGGAACTGAAGGAACGTCACCGGTCGGTGGGCGAGGTTCGCGGTCTCGGGCTCTTCTGCGGGGTCGAGCTCGTCAAGAACCGGACGACGCGCGCCCCGTTCAACACGGAAGCCGACAAGCTCGCGGGGCGACCCCTCCTCGTCGACCAGGTCACCGCGGCGATGCTGAAGGACGGCGTTTACTGCGTCGGCTGGGTGTCGCACCTCATCGTGGCGCCGCCGCTCATCGTGACCCGGGAGGAGCTCGACCGGGGGATCGACGCGCTCGACCGCGCGCTCGCGATCGCGGACGCCGCCGCGGACCCGGCGACCTAAAACCAGCGGGTCGTGACGACTTTCTTCCGCGTGTAGAAGTCGATCGCGTCGCGGCCCGTCGCGTGGAGGTCGCCGTAGAACGAGCCCTTCCATCCGACGAAGGGGAAGTACGCGGCCGGGGCCGGCACGCCGATGTTCACCCCGATCATCCCGGCCTCGATCCGGTGGGCGAACTCGCGGGCGGCCTTCCCGTCCCGCGTGAAGATCACGGCGGCGTTGCCGTACCGGGAGCGGTTCGCGACGGCGAGCGCCTCCGCGAGCGACGGGACCCGGACCACGGCGAGGACCGGTCCGAAGATCTCCTCCTGGGCGATCGACATCTCGGGCCGGACCCGGTC
>JASHVA010000158.1 GCA_030039715.1 Thermoplasmata archaeon
CTCTCGATTGCTTTCCCAATAGATTGTGTTACAGAAGCTGTGGCGTTCCACCTCGCTACTATCCCCGCAGATCAAACCGGGCTCGCGAGCAAGTCCGACCTCTCACCCGACAGCCCAAAGCTGGCCCCGGCACACGCTCCGGACCCTGCGCCTCCAGATACGGGACCCGCACCCTCGCGGTGATTCAAAGAATGTGAAATCAGATACGGGATTCTGAAAACGATTGATTGATGAAGCGTCGATTCGATTTCAAAGCCCCGTAGCACGGCTTTCGGACGCCGATGCTTGGCGAAGACCGACCTACCGCCGGGCCGACGCGATGAGCCGCCGTCTCTTAGAACTCGTACCGCACGAACCGAATCAGTCGTCGCATCGACGGGACCAGCCATGGGATCCCGTACTCGAGTCGAACTCCGAAGGGGAGATACCGGGAGGCCAGGACGGAGTGGGCCTCGACCCGCCGCAGTCGCGGATCGATCGCGTCGATCTGCGCCAGATCGTCGACCAACCAGCGCAGAAGCCCGGCGGTGGGGTTCTGACTGCGTGCCCGGCCCAATCGAATGGCGGACGGGCTCATCACGTCAAAGACGATCTCGCCCGACCGAAGTCGGGCGATGATGCGACGCAGGAGCGACGTGACCTCCTGGGGCGCGAGGTACCCCAGGACGCCGTCCGCCACTGCGATCGCTGGCCGATCGCCCGGAACCCCCGAAAGCCAGTCCGCGTCCGTCAGCGACCCGGCGAGCATCCGATACTCTTCGGTCTCCGAGAAGAACCTCTTCCGAACGTCGATGACCTCCGGGAAGTCGATGTCGAACCAGGACACCGGAGCCGGTGGAGCGAGTCGAGCGACGCGGGTATCCAGCCCGCACCCGAGGTTCAGCACCGTCGCGTTGGAGTGACGCACTAGGAACCCACGCACCCACTCGTCCAGCTGGCGCGCACGGACCGCGAGCATCCGGGTCCGGGTCTTCCCCGACGCCCCCAGGCGCTCGAAGTTGTAGTCGAGCGACCGCACGATCTCCTCGGCCTTCGCATCGTGGAGGATCGATCGGCGCGAGCGATAGTCCTGCGCCTTGGCATAGAGCGGGATCACGAGGGTCTCCGGGACGCCGGAGAGATCGAGTCGGGTCCGTGGGGGAGCGGCTTCGGGTGAGCGGCCGGCGGCGGAATCGGCCATGAGTCCCCCCGGTAGTCACCGGCGAATTCGGGGATAAAGCGGAAGGTCGGCGACCGGGCAGCGCGACCGGATTCGTTGGGGGACGCGCCGTGGCGGGCGCTAAGGGCGTGGCAATCGGGCGAGGAGCGAAGCGCTCGTCTCGATGTCCGCGAACTCCCGCAGGCTCGCCAGGCCGGCTTGATGCCCTTCGGGGCTCCGCGAGCTTACCGCGTCCTCGACGACGATCGGGTGGAAGCCGAGATTGACCGCGTGTCGTGCGGTCCCCAGGATACCGGCCTCGGTCGAGACGCCGGTGAGCACCAGGGCGCCCACTCCGCGGAAGCGCAGCAACGCTTCGAGCGGAGTCCCTACGAAAAAGCTCGGTGTGGTCTTCGACAGTACCAGGTCGTCGGGATGGGGCGCTAGCTCCGTGACGATCTGCCACTCGGGGGTCCCCGGGGCCAGACGGAACCCTCCCGGACGCATGCCGCGGCGTTCCATGGACCGGACCATCGCCGGGTTGGCCCACCGTTCGGGTACCGTGGTGTGCTGACTGAAGACGATGGGTAGGTTCCGCTCCCGGTACGCCGCGAGCAGCGTCGCGATCCGCGGTACGAGCTCCGAGCGATTGAACGCCATCGCACCGATCGCGTTCTGCATGTCCCAGACGATGAGCGCGGAACGGTCGAGCGGGAGTGGAGAGAGCGCCATGCAGGTCGGAGGAGACTCGGCCTCAAGAGCACATCGGGGGGCGACAGTAGGCGGGCTCCCCTCCGCGCCGCGAGCTCACCGCGAGGAGGGGTTCGGGTAGACGAACTCGACCCGGCGGCAGGTTGCGCAACGAAAGGCGGGAAAAGTAGGGCGGTCGTCGAAGCCGAAGAACGGCAGCGGGGCGAGTTCGGTGAGTTCGCCGGTGGCGGCCGACTCCCAACTGATGGTCGCGGAGGTCAAGTTGCGAGTGCCCGGCTGGACCCTCCCGCGTTCCATCGTCGTACCGCAGGCGCGGCACTTGGAGCTTGCATCCGAGGGCAGGGGGAGGTCGGCTTCCGGCATGCTAGGCCGGCGTGGCCGTGAACAGGCATCCGCGACTGGCGTGCTTGGTGGGGTCGGGCTTGGAGACCTCCCAGCGCTGGCCGAGCCGCGTCTCGAGGACCGTGCGCATCAACTGCGGGCACATCACCCGCCCGATCTCGGGCGAATCCGATGTGCACGCAAAGCATCCGGTCACCTGGAGCGTGAGGGGTCGGTCGCGCACGACCTTCAAGTGGCCCATCGTGTGCGTCTCGTAGTAGGCGCTGAGCGAGCGCCCGACCGCCTCGGGAGTCTCTCCCTCGACCTCCTCGGCGATCTGGCGACCCAACTGGCGAGCGATCGTCTCGATCAGCTCGGGCAGGCGGAAGTGGAACTCGCGTACGCCGGTCGCCCGCATCCCGAGCTTCGCGATCTCCTTCAGTCGCTGGAACGGCTCGGTCTCGTTCCCCTGGACGACGGGGATCACGGCCGAAGTCGGATTCTCGAGGTCCACGAACCGGGCATCGGCCCGCTCTCCCGGCGTCCACAGGCGGCGGTGGTAGTCCCGGGCGAGCTGGACGAACATCGGGGCGCTCGACCACAGGGCGACCTGCTCCTCGCCCGAGCGTCCGAACCCCGACTCGCCCGACACGTAGACGAGCGCTCCCGTCCGGTCGATGACGACCGACCGGTTCATCACCGGTCCCGCCGAGTGCCGGAGGTCGGCGAACGACGCGAGGTGCTTCGCATCGACGAGATTCTGCGGGAACACCTCCGTCACGATGCGCACCTTCACGCCGCGGGCTTGCGCCTCCCGGAGCGCCCGGTCGGTGCCGGCGTCGATCACGCTCGGCAGGGAGACGCCGCTCGCCGTCAGGAGCACGCGCTGCTCGGCCGTGCCGATCCGCTTCAGCAAGAACCGGTGGATCGTCTCCCGCCCTTCGAGCACGGCGAACTTTCGCGGGTCGCGGTCGTCGAACTCGGTGCGCGCGTCCTCCCAGTCGGTCAGGATCTTCGTCCGGCCCTGCTCCAACCGACGCACGTGGTCGGAGGCGTGCCGGATCCAGCGGTCGAGGAGCTCGTCGAGCGGCAGTGCGGCGAACCGCTGGGGCCGACCGCCCGTCGGCCGCAGGAGCCCGGCCGCCGCGAGCTGCTTGATCTGGCGATACGCCTCGACGCGGCTGACGGCCGAGAGCCGGGCCAGTTCGCTCGCCGTCTGCGGACCGGCCCGGCAGGCCGCGAGATACACGCGCGCCCCCTTCTCGGGAACACCGTGCTGCCCGAGAAGATCCAGTAGGTCGGAGCCCGGCCGCCCCACGCCACGACGAGCCGACGCCGGGTTAAAACGGTGCCCGAGACGGCCTCATCGCCGTCAGAGCGCGGCCTGGAAGTCCTCGATCGTGAGCGCGTACGGGACGTCCGCACCGCCGGCCCGTCCCTTCAGGACCTCGCGGGCGAGGAGCCAATAGACGGTCGCGAGCGCGACGCGACCCTTATTGTTCGCGGGGATCACGAGGTCGACGTTCCGCGTCTCGTTGTTGACGTCGCACAGGCCGACGACCGGGATCCCGATCGACACGGCCTCGCTGAGGGCCTGCTGGTCGGTCGCGGGGTCCGTGACGAGCAGGACCTTCGGCTCGAAGTACTCGGCGAGGTTCGGGTTCGTGAGGCAGCCCGGGACGAACCGTTCGGCGAACGAGACCGCCCCGACCGTCTTCGCGAAGACCCGTACCGGCTTCTGCCCGTACTGTCGCTGGGAGACCACGAGGATCTTGTCCGCGGGGAACCGATTGAGGAACTGGGCGGCGAACCGGATCCGCCGGTCCGTCTCCCGGACGTCGAGCACGTGGAGCCCGTCGAACCGCACCTTGTAGACGAACCGGCGCATGCTCGCCGACTTCTGCTGCGTGCCGATGTGGACGCCCGAAGTGAGGTACGTTTCCTCCGGGATCAGGAGCTCGCCCGGACGGATGTCCTGACCGTCCGTATCGGCGACCCGTTCCTCCGCGATGACCTCGTCGTCGGGCATGACGCTATCCTTGGGTGGCGCGGCGGAGCCGCACGAGTTCATTTAGCTTTGCCACCCGCTCGCCGCCGACCACCCCGCACTTGAGGGCCCGGGCCCCCGTCCCCAGCGCCACGTGGGCCAGCCATCCCTCGGGCACCTCGCCCGACCGGTGCGAGGTGACCGTGGCGAGACCGCGACCGCGGCAGAAGTCCACGGTCGCCAGCGTGTCCGTGAGGGTTCCGACCTGGTTGACCTTCACCAGGACTGCGTTCGATGCGGCCAGGGAAGCACCTCGAGCGACGCGGCGAATGTCCGTCGTGTAGATGTCGTCGCCCACGACCAGGGACCGGTCCCCCACCGCCTTCGTGACCGCGGCGAACTCGTCGAACGCCTCCTCCGCGAGGGGGTCTTCGAGGTACCGGATCCCGTACCGGTCCACGAGCTCCGAGACGAAGGCGACCTGGGCGTCCGAGGCGAGCGCTCGGTCCCGGTATCGATACTGACCGTCCCGGAAGAACTCGCTCGCGGCGAGGTCGATCCCGGGCGTCACCTCGACCTTCAGTTCGTCCCGGACGTGCGCGCACGCTTCGACCAGGAGCTCGAGCGCCTCGACGTTGGTGAGCGGGGCGACCCAACCGCCCTCGTCTCCCCGACCGAGCGCGATCGTGGGCAGCCGTCGGTGAAGCGTCTCCCCGATCCATCCATGGACGCGCAGCGCGGCGGCGATCGACCGCTCGGGATCGGGGTCGGTCGCGTACGCGATGAACTCCTGGAACTCGGGCCCGCCGATCGCGTGCACTCCGCCGTTCATGCAGTTCCCGACGATCGCCGGATACGACCGGCCGTCGACCCCCGGTCGCGCGAGCACGCTCCACAGCGGCCGGCCGGATTCCTCGCCGAACGCCATGGCGCTCGCGACCGAGATGGCGGTCGCGGTGTTGCCGCCGATCCGGCCGAAGTTCGGGGTGCCGTCCACCGTGTGCAGCGTCCCATCGACCCGGCGCTGATCGCCGGCATCGAGCCCCAAGAGCGCCGGCGCGAGCTCGCCGCGGGCCACTCGGACCGCCTCGGCCACGCCGCCCTCCGGGAACGCCCGAACCTCGTGGGTTCCCGTACTGGCCCCGCTCGGCGCGCCGGCACGGGCGCGAGCGCCCGAATCGAGCACGACGGTCGCCTCGACGGTCGCGCGGCCTCGGCTGTCGAGGAGGGAGGCGACCTCGACCGATCGGATCTGGCTCACGGGCCCTCCACGAACTCGACCGATCGGATCTGGCTCACGGGCCCTCCACGAACTCGACCAGAACGCCGCCGAACGTTGACGGATGAGCGAAGCCGACCCGACGGCCCCGGGCGCCGGGTCGCGCTCGCTCGTCCACCGTTCGGCCGCCTCGATTCCGGACCTCGGCCAGGGCCGCGTCGACGCTCGGGACGGCGAAGGCGAGGTGGTGGACCCCCGGGCCCCGACTCTCCAGGAACCGGGCGACCGGGGAGGCGGCGTCCGCCGGCTGGAGGAGCTCGATGTGGGTCTCGCCGACGGACACGAACGCTACCCGGACCCGATTCGAAGGGACCTCTTCGGGCGCGCTTTCGGGGGCGCCGACCAATGGGCGCCAACGCTCGATCGCCTCGGCGAGGTCCGGAACGGCGATCCCGACGTGGTCGAGCTTCAGCGACCTCACCCCCGATCAGAACGCGGTCGACGGCGGTTGCTCACCGAACAATCGACGCCAGACGTCCGCGACCTCTCCCAAGGTCGCCCCCGCCACCACGCTCGCCAGCACGTCCGGCATCACGTTCGCGCCCTCGCGCGTGGTGCGCTCGAGCCGCTCCAGGGCCGCGCTGGTACGTCGGGCGTCCCGCTCCGCGCGCCAGTGGCGGACGGCACGGACCTGCCGCCGTTCCTCCGCGGGCGTGATCCGCTGGGTCGCGACGCCCCGGCCGCCGGCCTCGGGGAACAGGGTGAACTCCGGGTTCCCGTCCGTGTAGTCGTTCACCCCGACGACGGTCTCCCGCCGCTGTTCCCGGGCCTGCGCCGTTCGGTACGCCTCGCGGGCGATCTCGGAAGCGAGGAACCCGCGCTCGATCGCGCGCAGGGCGCCGCCGAGGTCGTCGATGCGGCCGAGATACTCCTTCGCCTCCCGCTCGATCTGATCGGTGAGGTACTCGATCTCGTACGCTCCCCCGAGGGGGTCCACCGTGTTGGAGACTCCCGACTCCTCGGCCAGGATCTGTTGAGTGCGCAGCGCGAGCCGCGCCGACTGTTCCGTGGGGAGCCCCAGGGCTTCGTCGAGCGCGTTGGTGTGCAGCGACTGAGTCCCGCCCAGGACGGCGGCGAGCGCTTCGAGCGTCGTGCGCACGACGTTCAGCTCGGGCTGCTGCGCGGTGAGGCTCGAGCCCGCCGTCTGCGTGTGGAACCGAAGCTGCTTCGAACGCGCGTTCTTGGCCCCGAAGGTCTCGCCGACGATGTGCGCCCAGAGACGGCGAGCGGCCCGGAACTTCGCGATCTCTTCCAAGAAGTTGCGGTCGGAGGAGAAGAAGAACGAGAGGCGCGGCAAGAACTCGTCGAGGTCGAGACCTCGCTCCTGCACGGCGCGCACGTATGCCATGCCGTTCGCGAGCGTGAACGCGACCTCCTGCGCCGCGGTCGCCCCGGCCTCACGCATGTGATACCCCGAGACCGAGATGTAGTTCCACTGCGGCATCTCGCGGGTAGCGAACTCGATCAGGTCGACCGTGAGGCGGATCGACGCCTCGGGCGGGTAGATGTAGGTCCCGCGCGCGACGTACTCCTTCAGCACGTCGTTCTGCACCGTTCCGCCGAGCCGGGTTCTCGGGACGCCGTTCTCCTCCGCCACGGCGACCAGGAGCGCCGTCAGTATCGGCGCGGTCGCGTTGATCGTCATCGAGACGGTCGCCCGGTCGAGCGGGAGCCCGTGGAAGAGCGTGCGCATGTCGCCCAGCGAGGAGATCGGAACCCCCACCCGCCCCACTTCGCCGGCCGCCCGAGGATGGTCCGAGTCGTAGCCGTTCTGCGTGGGCAGGTCGAAGGCGACGGACAGGCCCGTCTGGCCGCCCTTGAGCAGGAAGTGGAATCGACGGTTCGTCGCCGCCGCGCTGCCGAACCCCGAGTACTGGCGGAACGTCCAGAGCCGTCCGCGGTACATCGTCGGCTGGATGCCCCGGGTGTACGGGGACGTGCCCGGGAACCCGATCCGCTCGAGGAACTGGGCATCGGGGTCGTCGGGCGGTCCCACGAGGAGCGGTAGGCGACCTCCGGCGACCCGGTCTCCGATCGCCGAACGGGCGTCGGCCTCCCACCGGGAGCGACCGGAACTCCCCTTCCCCGGCCGACGGCGAGACGCCATCGTCGTCCGACCGGGCGGGCGCTATTAATCGCTGTCGCGGCCGCCGAGCAGCGGGTACAACGCGGTCAGGTCGAGCTCGGCCCAAGCGACCGGCACGGGCACCCCGATCTCCGAGAGGACCTGCGGGTGGACCTCGCCGAGTTCCGCGACGAGGTCCCCCGCGACCCGAACCCGAGCGGCTCGCCCCGGTATCGTGCCCGGAAGTTCGGCCGACTCGCGCACGGAGACGATATCGACCGTGCGGAGGACGTACTCGACCAGCGCCGCCGCGTCCGCGAAGCCCGCGCTCTCCCGAGCGATCAGAGCGCCCGCTCGGTAGCGGGTCCGGCCGCCCGACTCGGCCGCCGTATCCGCCACGACGACGGGTCCGACCTCTCCGATCGATTGGGGGTATCCGTTCCTCGTGTTGTGAGCGAGGACTTCGAGATGCGACAGGAGCAGGCGATCGCGCAGGAACGCGAACTCTTGCGATGGCGGATTTCGGAGGCGGATCGGGGGGGCGCCGCGGAGCCGAGTTACGGCGGACTCCGAGACCAGCACGGAGGTGTAGGGCGCCGCGAGACCCAGCCCGAGCAGCGTCGTCGCCACGCGCCGGCGGAAGACGGTCTCGGGTCGGCGTCGCCCGCGCGAAGCGCTCGGAGGGAGGAGTCCGTCCCGTGGCTCCAGCGCCGAGGAGAGGATGACATCCTCCGCTACGTCCACTCCCGTGAGGAGGTCCGGGCGCCAGGGCGGCGCCTCGACCGCCCATCCTCCGGAGTGCGGGCGCGCCGACAATCGGGACCGGGCGAGCCGGTGCTCGACCTCGGACGCGGGGTAGCTTCTTCCGGCAAGGGATCGCAGCGTCTCCGAGGGGAGGTCCACCGAGCGGGAGGAGTAGACCGACCGGCCATCGGAGAGGGTGGCTCCGCCGGCCCGAATCTCGACCGGCGCGACCGTCCATCCACGGCTGGCGAACGTCACGAGGAGGAGGCCCACGATCTCCCGCACGGTGCGTTCGGAGAGTCCGGTCGACTCGAGGAGCAATCGCCGATCCCCGATCCGGGCCTCCCCACCGGTTCGACCGTTGAGGATCGGGGGCAGGCTGAGGATCAGTCCTCGGGAGTCTCGCAACGTGAGGCACCGTCGGTCGAGCCGCCCGAAGCTTCCGTACTGCTGGGCGAGAGGGTGTTCTGAGAAGAACCGCTCGGCCGTCACTTCCTCCGAGCCGTCGAGCGGCACGAACCGAACGTCGTCGAACGCCTCGAGAGCGTATCGAAACGGCGGGACGAGTCGCTCGATCGGATAGATCCCGAGGCTGGCCGCCCGCCGGCCCCGGCCGACCGTCGCGTGGAGGAGTTCCTGAAATCGGACGGCCTCCTCGAGATGGCCGGCGTCCAACCCTCGACCGGGCGGAGCGACCACGACGACTCCGGCGATGGCCGGCCGCAGCGCGGCGACGGAGGGGTCGACGTCGATCGACAGGGCTCCCGCGGGTTCTTCGAGCTCGCGGACGCGCAACGTACCCTTGGCCGCCTCCGTCGCGCCCTGCAGGTAGAGCCCCAATCCACCCTCCGAGAGCAGGTCCAGCCGATCCGGCGTGACGGAGACGGTGATCTGATCGCCGTCCTGCCCCACCAGCTCGGCTTTCGAGATCGAGAGGATCTCTTCGAGGGCCGCCGACGAGATCGGCTGGGGCAACATCTCGAGGACCCGATCCCGGCGAAGCTCGGACTGCGGCATCGGGGCTAGGTTCCTCCGCCGCGCAGCCGCCCGAGGTCGTCGTCGAACAGTTCCCGAAGGTCGTTCAGTCCCAGCGCGACGAGCGCCAGCCGGCCGATGCCGATCCCCCAGGCGGCGACCGGTACCTCGACTCCGAGCGGACGGCAGACCTCGGGGCGGAAGATGCCACCGGGGAAGATCTCGATCCATCCGAGGCGCGGATGGCGGACGTACCCCTCGATCGACGGCTCGGTGAACGGGAAGTAGCTCGGTCGGATCTTCAGCTCGCGGATGCCGATCGCCTCGGCCAGCGCGCCGAACATCCCGACCAGATGCCGGATCGTGATCCCTTCCTCTCCGACGATCCCCTCGCACTGCGTGAACTCGATGCCGTGCCGGGCGTCGACCTCCTCGCGGCGAAAGTTGCGGTCCAGCGAGAACATCCGGAACGGCGGCGTCGGCCGGCGCGCGAGGAACCGGGCCGAGACCGGTGTCGTCTGGGACCGAAGTACCGGTCGGGCGGCGACGGCGGGGTCGTACGCACCGCCCCAACCGGGACCGATCGGCGACGACTCTCCGGGGAGCGGGCGGCCCTCGTGCGCCGCGGCGACACGGGCGAGCAGATCGGCGGGCGGCGGGTGACCCTCGACCCGCTCGACCGAGAGGGCGTCGTGGATCGATCGGGCCGGATGGTCCTGCGGCATGAACAGGACATCGTTGTTCCAGAACTCGGTCTCGAGCAGCGGACCTTCGGCTTGCTCGAACCCGAGCCCCACGAGGATCTCTTCGAACTCTTCGAGCCAGGCCGCGTACCGGTTCGGGCGCGCCCCGGTGAGAAAGGGGACGGCGGCGCGCACGTCGTACGGTCGAAACGGCCGCTCCTTCCAGGCCCCCGACGTCAGCAGCGTGGGTGTCAGCGCCCCGAGCGCCTCCGCGTCGGACGCCGCGAGCGGGAGACGTCGACCCTCCTCGGAGACCGACCAGCGCCGCGTCGAGCGGCGCTCGGTGCGCACCAGGCCCCGGCGCTCCAACGCGGCGGAGATCGCCTCGTCGATATCCTCTTCCTCGCCGGCCACTTGCTTCAGCACGATCTCCTCCGGAAGAAGAGAGTCGGTCGGCGCGCCGCCCGAACGCAGGCGGAACGGCACGCCCGGCTCGAGGAAACCTCGGCGACGCAGGATCCCCACCGCGGCGGAACGCTCCTCCTCATCGAGCCCGATCGTGCCGGCGTCGTCCGGAGTGAGGACGCCTCCGTGCGTCTCGAGGGCCGCCAGGAAACGACGCTCGGGCAGACCCCGGCGTACCGCTTCCTCCCCCCGGGGAGTGAGTTCGAGGCTCGCCTCGTGTTCCTCTTCGGCGGTCGCGAGGTGCTTCGCCCGCAGCCGTTGGAGGGTGCCGCGGAGTTGATCGAGCGGCAACCCGAGGTGGGTGCCGAGCTCCTCCTCCGCGATCGCGGGCCCGTCGTTCGCCCGCAAGGCCAGCAGCACCGAACGCTCGGGCCCCGAGAGGGTCAGCGGAGCCGCCCCGTCCGATGCACCCTCGGATGCATCGGGCACGTCACCGGCGAAGGGGGGACGTCATTAAGAGTTTCCCCACGCCGACCGGCCGCTCCGGGAGAACTCGGCGGCTACATCGGTGGCGGCGGGGGAAGCGGGCTCGCCGGAGACGGCGTCGGCGGGGGCTCCGCGGGCGCGACCGGCGTCGGCGGGACCCGGGGCGGGGGTGCCCGTCCCCCGATCCAGCCGCCGAGCGCGATGCACGCGGCCATCAGGACGACGAAGAAGACCACGTTTCCCGGATACTGGGCGATCCACTCGAGCGCCGGGACGAACCCGAGGAGGTTCACATCGACCCCCGCGGACTCGTTCGCGTAGTACCCGCCGCCGGTCACGGTCGCCGTGGCCACCGCACTGGCGCCGAGATAGCAGACCGGGACGGAGATCGTGACCGAGACTCCGCCCGAGGCGTTCGAAAGCGGCGTCGCCACTCCGAAAGTCCCGGAGCACGGACCGCCGATACCGGCCGAGGAGAGGTAGACGAGGACCCCCACGCCGGCGATCGGCTTCCCGCTCGTGTAGTTCGTGAGCTTCGCCGTGATCGTGACCGAGCCGCCGGGCGCGACGGGCGAGGGGCCCGCGCTGATCGTCAGGTTCACGAAGCTCGCGACGAAGTGCTCGAAGAGATCGACGGCTTCGGGGGAGCCCCAACCGGTGGCGGTATCCCAGCCGGGTCCGGCGGATCCGAGGCAATTGGCACCGGTCGTGACGTCGTGGAACGGATAGTCGACGAGCGACGTGTTGGCACCGAGCGCGTAGATCTCCGGCGTCAAGAAACCGAAGTTCGTCCCGTGGAGCGCGTCCATCTCCGTCACCATACCGGCCCAGAGGGGGGTCGCAAAGCTCGTGCCTCCCCCCGCCGCGTTCTGGCCGTCGAAGTAGAGATAGTTGTAGTCGGCCGTCGCCGCGACGTCCGGCATCCCTCGGTGGCCGTTCGCCTCGATCGGCGCCTTCGCGCTGCCGACCTCCTGCCAGCTGGGCGCCGTGAACTGCGTCGAGAATCCGCCTCCGCTCTGGGGCCAGGCCGACTCGCTGAACCCCGTGATCGCCCCCAGCACGCTCCGGTCGAGCGTCACCGAGGTACCGCCGACGGCGACGACCTGTGGCGAGGCCGCCGGATACTCGGGCTGGGCGCCCCCCTGGCACCCGCTGCCCGCGTCGCCCCCGAGGTCCCCCGTGGCCGCGAAGACCGTGATCTTCTCCTTCGCGGCGATGGCAAAGTCGTTCTCGAACCCGCTCGTGAGCGTCGGGTCCGCGCCGTCGGCCGAACCGAACGACATCGAGATCGCGGCGACGTTCGGGACGCTGGCGGTGTCGACGGCGGTGTTCAGTGCGTCGATCATCGACGCGTCGCTCGGCGAGTAGTCGTCCGACGCCGGGCCCATCGGCGCGTAGATGGGGTCGAGCGTGGCGCCCGGGGCCATGGAGCCGGACCACTCGATGTCCAGCGTGAGCTCGCGCGAACCGTTGCTCGGATCGTTCACCGCGCTCGCGGACGGGGCGGGGGCGCCGTCGACCGGATACGGCACGACCGTCGGCGCGGGGAACGAAGAGGGGTAGTCGTCCTGGAAAAACGTCGAGATGTCGCTCGGGGCGTAGCCGAGTCCCCAGAGCAAGAGCACGATCCCCTTCCCGGTCGCGTACGTCGGGCTCGCGGTGAGGTTGTACAGTCCCGAGATTGCGTAGATATCGCGGGCGATGTCCGGCGTGACGAGGTCGTCCGGGTTCTGCTCGGGCACCCCCGAGGCCGAGGACAGTTCCGGCATCTCGGGGAGCGTGAACGTGTCGAAGCCGGAGGCGAGCCCCGCGACGGCTTCGACCTCTCCTTCCAGCGGCGCCGGGAGCGAGGGCGCGGTGATCGGCGCCACCACGGAGCGGCCCTCGAATGTGCCCGAGACCAACGTCGTGGCGAACGCGCGGTCGACGGCTCCGATCGACCCGGAAAGACTCAGCGAGAGGCGGTCCGGCCAGGTGTGGGTCACGGTGAGACCGGCCGACGTGAAGTACTCCACCGCCGAGGCGTAGGCGGACGGGGACAGGCCGTAGTCGGCGCCGATCTCGGAGGCCGTCATGGCGGGGGCGGCGGCGGAAGGAGCGTCGTAGAACGACGCGTTGGTCGGTTCGAACGTCACCTCGAGCGCCTCGCTCCCGGTCGCCGGGGCGACCCCAGCCACGGAGGCGAGTTCATCGGGGGAGAAGCCGGCCCGCTCGGCGAAGGTCGTCGCGTTCGCCTCCGCCGCAGAGAGGGGCGCGCTCGAGGGCCCGGAAGCCGCGGTGGTGCCGACCAACGCCGCGAGCGACGGGAGCGCGACGGCGACCGCGATCAGGAGAGCGAGAGACCGGCCCGAAAGGCGACGGGCTCGATGGCCGGGCCTCGCCAATCGAGCAGTCATCGCGCATACACGGCGGGTTACCGCGGAAATAGCTTCGCCTCGCACGGGCGGGCGGGGTCAGCTGCGGATCGGCTTCGTGTATCCCGGCGGCAGCTGGAAGGTGCCCTCGCCACCGAACGGGTCGGGACGCGCCGTGGCCTGCTCGCCCCGTTTTGTCGAGAGGTAGGCGTCGATCGCTTCGGCGGCCTCGGTCGCCGAGCCCATCGCGTACACCACCGAGCGGCCACCGGCGGAGAAGATCCCGGGCACCGCGGTCGCGAACCCGTGGCCTTTCCCTTCGGGCCACCCCTGGCTCGTGAGCTTGAGGTCGAGTTCCGGCCCGAGCCCTTCCAGGTCGGCCTTCTGTCCGACGGCGACGATCACGGTGTCGCAGGGGATCGTCTCCTCCGAGCCGGGCACGGCCGCGGGCGTCCGCCGACCTCCCGAGTCGGGGGGGCCGAGCTCGATCGACTGCACGACGATGCCGTCGACGTGCCGCTCGCCGAGGATCCGCACCGGCGCCTTCTGGAACACGAACCGGATCCCCTCGTGTTCGGCTCCGAGGATCTCCTCGGGGTCGGCCGGCATCTCCTCGCGCCCTCGCCGGTAGACGAGCGTCACCCGGCCTCCGTTCGACAGGCGGAGTGCGCTGCGGACCGAGTCCATCGCGACATCGCCGCCGCCGACCACGACGATCTCCTTTCCGACGGTGACGGGACGGCCGTGGTTCACCTCCTTCAGGAAGTGGAGGGCGTGCAGCACTCCCTCCTTCTCCTCGCCGGGGACGGCCAGCGTCCGGTGCGTCGACGTTCCGACGGAGAGGAACACGGCGTCGTACCCCGCGCTGAGGAGCGAGTCGAGCGGAAGGTCACGTCCGACCTTCGACTTCGTCTCCCACGTCACGTCGAGGTCCCGGAACCGGGCCCGGTCGGTCTCCACGTCGTCGTTCGTCATCCGGTACGCCGGGATCGTTTGCATGAGGCCCCCGAATCGGTCCCCGGCCTCGTAGACCGTGACCGAGTAGCCCCGAACGCCGAGCTCCCACGCCGCCATCATTCCCGCCGGACCGGAGCCCACGACGGCGACGCGCTGGTGCTTGGGCCGGGAGGGGACGTAGACCAGGTCGCTCTCTCCGTAGTCGAGGGCGACGCGCTTCAGGTGTCGGATCGCGATCGGGACGCCCTTCTTCTTCACGACGCAGGCGTCCTCGCAGTAGTGGTAGCAGACCTTGCACAGGCACGTCGCGAGCGGGTCTTCGCGGAGCGTCACCCGGGCGGCGCCGTCGAAGTCCTCGGCCGCGATGAGTCGAATGTACTCCCGGGCATCCTGCGAGATCGGGCACGCCTCGACGCACCAGGGCCGACGGCACTGGATGCACCGCTTCGCCTCGAGGACCGCCTCCTCCTTCGAGTAGGCGTGGAGCACCTCGCGGAAGTCGCGTGTCCGCTCGGCGACCGGCTCCTCGGGGATCGGCACCCGGACCGGATCGAGCTTCGGCGGGGTCTTCGGCGGGCTCGCCGCTTCCGGCGGCATCGGGGCGACTAGCCGCGGGTGCTGTAATGAGCATTGCACCCCCTCTCGAACTCACGGTCGTGTTCGATCGGTGCCCCCGATCGGTCCAAAATCCGAGTCAATCTTTGCCAACGGGCCACATGTCGAAGTTAACTGCAATGCCGGTAAGAGAATCGAGCGATCGTGAGACACCCGGGTACCGAGCAGGCAAGACTCAACTATACGCTTCCAAGTCAAGTATTGGAGAAAAGCCGGGGACACTCGCCTTTGGTCCTAACCACTAGCGCCACCGCGAAATCCTCTCGAAGGGAACACCGCCAATCGCCAGTCGTCCCGGAGGTCAACGTGGGGACATCTTGGATCGCTCAAGATTGCCCGTGCTTGCTCTAGAGTAATCCAATAGGCACCACCGAACTCGACTCGATGATCCTGCTTTGTGCGGAATACCAACATCCCTTGACCCACAGACTTGACATTCATCAGATCCAACCAGACAAGCCGCACCGTCCTGAAAGGATAGACGAGCTCGAGCCCGCTTGAGGATAGTCCGACTCCGATAGGCCGCCTCAAAATCGTGAGGAGGGGGATCACGATGCCGATGGCGTCGATGACTAGCCATGGTACGAGTAAATCCCGCCACGAGATCTGGTGTGGGGGAACTGTCTGAAAGAAATAGCTCACAGCTACACTCCCAACAATCAGCAGCGCGTACGAAAGGAGGCCGATACCAACCGGAGTCGTGACCCGACGGGTGGGCAGCCAGAAGTCTTGCGTGATTAGTTCGGGCACGACGCCTCACCTCGTGTTAGAGCAAATCCACGTTAACTCTGTGAAGGCGACTACCAATCCTATCAAGCTGAAGACGCATCCGATTCCAGCCACTGCGGCAGAATTGACGTTCTTGCTGTCCGATGGCTGCGACTTGGCGTCTGGACGCAACTGGAGTAGTCAAGGCTCGCTCGCGACTTCCGCGATAGGCATAGTCGGACTCGCGAAAGCGGTAACGAGCACGTCGCGAACGACGTTCGATGCTCCCAGACCTCAATGTCTTGAAGCGTCGCCCCTACCGAAAGCTATAGGGGAACTGCTCGTCCCTCCCGAAGGCGAACGGCGGAGTAGGCCATGGTTCTCGACTCGCTCGGAAAGTCGCTGCGCAGCGTCCTCCAGAAGATCGCGCGCGGCTCGACTGTCGACGAGGCGCTCCTCGCCGAGGTCGTCCGGGACATCCAGCGGGCGCTTCTCCAGGCCGACGTCAACGTCCAGCTGGCGCTCGACCTCACGCAGCGCGTGCGCCGCCGGGCGACCGAAGAGAAGCCGCCCGCCGGGGCGAGCCTTCGCGACTTCCTGATCCGGATCATCTACGAGGAGATCCGCGGCATCCTCGGGAAGGAACGCGTCTTCGAGCTCAAGCCGAAGAGGATCCTCCTCGCGGGACTCTTCGGCCAGGGCAAGACGACGACGGCGGCAAAGCTCGCCCGGTACTTCCAGAAGCGCGGCGTGAGGGTCGGCCTCGTGGCGGCGGACGTCCACCGGCCCGCCGCGATCGACCAGCTGGAGCAGCTCTCGAAGAAGGTCGGCGCGGAATTCTATGCGGACCGCAAGGAGCGCAGCGCCGAGAAGATCGTGCGCGAGGCCCTCGCGGCCTTCCCGCCCCACATCGCGGTCATCGTCGACACCGCCGGCCGGAGCGGCATCGACCCCGACCTGATCGCGGAACTCCAGCGCGTTCGCAGCGTGCTCGAACCCGAGGAGACGATCCTCGTCCTGGATGCCGCGATGGGCCAGACCGCCGGGCGGAGCGCCGAGGCGTTCCACAAGGCCGTCGGCCTCACCGGCGTCATCCTGACGAAGCTCGACGGCTCGGCGAAGGGAGGGGGCGCGCTCTCGGCCGTCGCCGTGAGCGGGGCACCGATCCTGTTCATCGGGACGGGCGAGCACCTCGACGAGCTCGAGCGGTTCGAGCCGACGCGCTTCGTCTCGCGCCTGCTCGGGATGGGCGACATCCAGACCCTCCTCGAGCGGTTCGAGGAGCTCTCGAACAAGGAGGCGGCCGAGGCGGCCGCGAAGAACCTCATGGGAGGGCGGTTCTCGCTCCGCGACATGCGCACGCAGCTCGCTTCGCTCGGCGAGATGGGGCCGTTCTCCAAGCTGATGACCATGATCCCCGGCCTCGGGGGCGCGAAGGTCGACGAGAAGCAGCTGGACGAGACGCAGCAGCGCCTGCAACGGTTCCGGGCGATCCTCGACTCGATGACCCCGGAGGAGCTCGACGACCCGTCCGTGATCAAGGCCGACCGGATCCATCGGATCGCGCGAGGGAGCGGCCAGAGGACCCAGGAGGTGCGGGCCCTCCTGAAGCACTACGAGACGACCCGCAAGGCCGCCCACGGGCTCGCCTCCAACCGCCGGCTCCGCCGGCAGCTCGAAAAACAGCTGTCGAGCGGCAGCGCCGCCGCGGAGTGAGCTCCTCCGAGCCATGGCGGTGAACGGGGTCGAGGTCGTGGTCGGCCTCCTCCTGCTCTTCTTCGTGCCCGGCTACGCTCTCACGAAGGCGACGTTCCCCGAGTGGCGCCTCCGGGGGCGGTCGGCCCTCCTCCGTTTTCTCGAGATCGTCACCCTCTCCTTCGTCCTCAGCGTCGTCCTGACCGTGGTCGTCGGCTACTTCCTCCTCGCCGCGAGCCCCTCCGGCTTCCAGGCGGACTGGTCCGACCCCGTGCTCGAGGTCGGTCTCGCGGCCATCGCCGCCGTCGGCTTCGCTGTCGCCTGGCTGCGCGGGGCCTTCGCGGCGGAGCCGCTGACCCTCGGGACGCCGGAGGGCCCGGACGAGAGCGGCGCCTGGGAGGTCTCCCGCGAGCTCGAGCGCCTGGGTCGGGAGGAGCGCCGCTTGAATCACCAGCTCCGAGTGAACGGCAGCGACCCGGCGACCGCGACGCGTCTTCGGGAGGAACTCGACCGCATCGCCGAAGAGCGCGCGGAGATCCAGCGGCGACGGGAGGCCGAGTACGCCAGCTAGGAACGCCGGGGCCAGCGACTACAAGGTCGTGCTCGTCGTCCGCGGCGAGCTGCGCCTCACGGAGGGAAAGGCGGCGGTCCAGGCCGCCCATGCCGCGGTGATGCTCGCTCTGGCGGCGGAACGGCGCGACCGGGCGGTGTTCGACGCCTGGCTGGCCGGGGGCCAGAAGAAGATCGCGCTCGTGGTCCCCACGCTCGGCGACCTCGAGACGCTGGAGCGCGCCGCGCGCGCGCGCAAGATTCCCACGGTCTGGGTGGAGGACGCCGGACTCACCGAGGTCGCGCCGGGGACGCGCACGTGCCTCGGGCTCGGGCCGTCTCGGGCCGCCGACGTCGACGCGGTGACCGGCGAGCTAGCGCTCCTGTAGTCCCGCCGCCGTCGCGGCGCCGAAGGCGCTGAAAGGAAGAAAAGGGAAGGAAGGGGTTGGGCGCGGTTCCGCCTGCCCGAGCTTAGCTCGAGGGCGGAGGCGACCCTTCGGTCGGCTCCGTGGTAGAGCTCGTCGACCCGGACTCCCACGACTGGGGCGGCGCTGCCGCGGGGGGCTTCCGTCCGCGCCAGTAGAGCGCGAGGGCCAGGAAGATCACCGTCAGCGCCACGAACAGCCCGACCAGCCCGTAGAACAGGGTCGCGCTGATCCCGTTGTTCACCGTGGTAGAGGACACCTGCGTGAACGTCACCGTCTGGGTGAAGTTCGCTCCGTTGACGGGGATCGAGCCTCCGCTCGGCGAGACCGTGTAGCCCGTCGGCGAGACGACCGCGTACGTCCAGGTGCCGTTCGTCACGGCCCACGAGGTGCTCGTGCCGGTGCCCGTGTACGAGTGACCGGCGAAGAACACCGTCCACGTCGCTCCCGTCGGGAGACCGCTCGCGGTGAAGGTCACCGTGAACGTCTCGGGGATCGGTCCGTAGATGATGACCTGCGTCGCCGGCGCGGCGTTGACGGTCACGTTCCCCGACGCGGGCGTCGAGATGAAGCCCGCAATCGTAGGCACCGTGAACGCGAACGTTCCGTTGGGCAACGGCACCACGATGTAGTACGTGTCCCCCGTGTACGTTAGGCCCGCGACGACCACCGACCAGGTCGCCCCCGTGGCGAGCCCGCCCTCGAAGAACGTCACCGCGTAGGTGAACGGAACGAAGTCGATGTGGGTCGCCGGCGTTGAGCCGTTGACCACAACCACGCCCGACCAGGTGTCCGTCGTCCAGCCACCGATGGTCGAGACCGACCACGGGTAGGTGCCGTTCGGCACGACGTACGTGATCGACGTCGTCAGGCTCTGGATACCGAACCCGTTCACGGTGATGTTCCACGGGCTACCGGTCGGGAGACCGTTCTCGATGAACACGAGGTCGAATCCCTGGCCGGGCGCGGTGAACGGCACGGCGACCACCACGTTCGCGCCGACGACGGCCACCTGGCCCGCCGAGGCGGGCGGCGTGTAGCCGGTGACGGCTCCCAGTGAGAACCGGTACGTCCCGTTCTCCTCGTAGAACGTGATGTTCTCCGCCGTCGACGTCAGGGTGAACCCGTCGAGGTCGACCGACCAGCTCGTGGAGGGCGGTAAGCCGCTCTCCGAGAACTCGACGGCGTACGTCGTCAGGATG
>JASHVA010000159.1 GCA_030039715.1 Thermoplasmata archaeon
CCGACCTCGTCCCAGTGCGTCGTCGGGACCTCGACCGCGACGTCCCGGAGGCTCGACGGCTCGATCTGCTTCAGCGCCTCCTTGAAGTCGGTCTCGGTGACCTTCATCCGCTCGAGGAGCGAGAGCGGGATCGGCTGGTCGAAGTCGATCTCGGGGAGGTACCGGCGCAGCGCCCGCATCGCCGCCTCCCGGGCGAGCGAGGAGAGGTCGGCGCCGACGAAGCCGTGGCTCAGCGCGGAGAGCTCCTTGAGGAGCTTCTCCCGGTCGCGTTCGCTCCCGTCGATCGGCATTCCCCGCGTGTGGATCTGGAGGATCTCGAGGCGCCCCTCCTGCGTCGGGACCCCGATCTCGATCTCGCGGTCGAACCGGCCGGGCCGCCGGAGCGCGGGGTCGATCGCCTCCTCGCGGTTCGTGGCGGCGATGACGATGACGTTGCCGCGTCCGGAGAGTCCGTCCATCAGCGTGAGCAGCTGGGCGACGACCCGGCGCTCGACCTCGCCGACGACCTCGTCGCGTCGCGGCGCGATCGAATCGAGCTCGTCGATGAAGATCACGCTCGGTGCGTTCTTCTCCGCCTCCTCGAACTTCTCCCGGAGCTCCTTCTCGCTCTCCCCGTAGTACTTGGAGATGATCTCGGGTCCCTGGATGCCGATGAAGTGCGCGCCGGCCTCGTTCGCGACCGCCTTCGCGATCAGGGTCTTGCCGGTCCCGGGCGGCCCGTAGAGGAGCACGCCCTTCGGTGGGGTGATCGCGAGCCGGTCGAACAGCTCCGGGTGCTTCAGCGGCAGCTCGATCATCTCTCGCACGCGCCCGAGCTTCTCCTTGAGGCCTCCGATGTCCTCGTAGGAAACCCGCGGGGCGGCGACCTCCGCCTCGCTGACCGTCTCCTCCTTGATCGTGATGAGGGTCGCGGGCGCGACCTGGACGATCCCTTTCGGCTGGGTGGCGACGACCATGAACGGCAGCGAGCCGCCCATCAGGAACACCCCCGGGATCACGAAGACGTCGCCACGGACGAACGGCCGGCGCGCAAGCGCCTTCGCGACGAAGCTCTCGAGGCCGGGGCCGAGGTCCATCCGCGCGCTGCCGGCGTAGATCGGGGCAATTGTCACGGAGTCGGCGTTCGGGCAGTCCACTCGCTGGACCTGGATGCGGTCGCCGATGCTGACGCCCGCGTTGCGTCGGACGACCGCCTCGATGCGAACGAGCCCCTTGCCCTCGTCATCGGGCTGCGCGCGGCTGACGATCGCCGGGGTCGACTTGCGGCCGCGGATCTCGACGACATCGCCGAGACCGACCTTGAGCCGCTGGCGCGTCTGCACGTCGAGCCGCGCCGTACCGAGCCCGATGTCCTGCTGGAACGCTTCGGCCACCCGGAGCGTGACCGCCTCACCCATCGCCGAAGGATATTGGACCCGGGCGCGGTCTAAAAGCGTTCCTCTCGTGCGGACGGCCCGTCGGGGCCGGTGTCGCCGAGCGTCCGCTGGCCGGCGTCCCGCGCCGCGCGCCCGAGATCCGGGGCGGGGAGACCCAGCGTCTCCGCGAGCGCGGCCACGGTCGCCGGCCCGAATCCCATGAAGTGGTTGTTCGAGTACCCGTAGATCGCGCCCACCGACCGGGCCTCGTCCCGGAACCGATCGCGCATCCGTTCGAGGTCGGTACGTCGGTCCCGCTGGATCCGGTCGAAGCGGGTCAGGGCGCGGTCGCCGACCAGACGGGCATAGACGAAGTCGCCGGTGACCCAGGCCGGGGGCTCGGTGCCGGGGACCACCGACCAGACGAGGGCCGCCCCGCGACCCTCGAGCATCGCCCGGGTCGAGGGAACCCACCACGAGCCGTGCCGCAGTTCGACGGCGAGAGAGAACTCCTGCGGGACGTCCGTGAGCAATCGCTCGAGGCGGGGCGCGCCCGAGGGAGCCCGGAACGACGCCGGGAACTGGAGGACGAGCGGACCGAGCTTCGCGGCGGCGCGGAGGGGGGACAGGGCGTCCAGGAACCGCGCGAGCACCGCGGCGCCGGCGGCCGGGTCGTCTTCGTGCGTGACGTCGCGGGGGACCTTGAGCGAGAAGCGGAACCCTTCCGGAGTCCGCTCGGCCCACCGGCGCGTGAGGTACGCGTTGGGGGCGCGGTAGAAGCTCGAGTCGACCTCCACGGTCCGGAAGACCCGCGCGTACCGTTCCAGGAACTCCCCGGGCGGCGTACCCGCGGGATAGAACGGACCGACCCAGTCGTCGTACGCCCAGCCGGAACAGCCGAGCCAGAACTCGGGCATCCGCGCGGCACTCCCCTCGCCGGAAGATGACGGTTATCCTTCGCCCGCGACGCGCGCCGTGCGGCAGGAGCGGAACCCAGATATCCCCCGCCCCGGTCCAACGAGCGATGAACCGCGCGGCGCCGCCCTCCTCGGTGCTCGGTCGCCTCCTCGAGGCCGCCGGCTACCGGGTCGAGGGGCGGGGCGACGCGACGCTCGCGGTCCGGGCGCGGGACCATCGGGCCGTGGTGATCACGGTCGCGAGTCGGTCCCCGGCCGAGGTCGACCGCTGGTTCCCCGGGGACTCGGTCCACCGGACGATCGTCTACGACGACGACCCCGGCGCGACCGCGCGGGCCCTCGCGGCGGACCGGGGGATCGAGGTGCTGGAACCGTCGACGCTCGGTAGCGCGCTCGCCGAACTCCTCCTTCCGTCACCGCACGAAGCGGCGCCGATCGCCCCCTGGGCCGCGGACGACGCGCAACTCTTCCCTCCCCTCGCCGTCCTGCCGGAAGGCGAGCGGGTCGTCCGTCCCCGAGTCGGCCGGGCCGAGGCCGAGGCCCTGGCGGGGATCGACGCTTCGCGCTACACCCTCCGGCTCGTACCGTTCTTCGTCGCACCGTACCGGGTCCGGCCGTCCTCTCCCTACGGCGCGCCCGGCTCGGTCGTCCGTCGGCTGGTCGCCGTGAACGCCGTGGCCCGCCGGGCCGAGGTCTGGGACGAGGCCGACCGGGAGCTGGTCGCGGAGATCGACGAGCCCCACCAGCGGCTCATCCCCCAGATCGGGGAGGCGCAGGCCGCGACGATCGCGACGGACGCCGTCCGGCGGCATCATACCGTCGACGTGGAGCACACGGAGCAGCACGGAGGCGCGCTCGTGATCGAGACGCGCCGGATGCTGCCCTCCACGGACGACCTCCGGCTGGGTCCCATGGCGCTCCTCTACGTGCCGTTCTGGTACGCCGAGGGCGCCGACGGGCGGGTCGTGCTCGACGCCGTCACCGGCCGCCGCGTGTCGTCACCGGACGGGACCAGCGGCTGAACGCACCTACCGTCAAATACGCTCCACCGTTCGAGCCGCCCGTGCTCCTCGACCAATTCCGCATCGGCCCCTATCTCAATTTCACCTACCTCGTCGCCGAGGAGGAGGGGGGCCAGGGCGTCGTGATCGATCCCTCGTTCGGGATCGACCCGGTCCTCTCCGCGATCGACGAGCGGCGCGTCAAGGTCCGGTACATCCTCAACACGCACAGTCACCCGGATCACGTCGCGGGCAACCAGGACGTTCGGGACCGGACGGGGGCGAAGGTCGTGGCGCACCGGGTCGCGCCGCTCCACCAGGACGTATCGGTCGACGACGGCGACGGTTTCGCGGCCGGGGGGCTCAAGTTCCAGGTCGCCCACACACCGGGACACACGAAGGACAGCGTCCTCTACCTCTTCGAGGGGAACGTCGCGACGGGCGACACGCTCTTTGTCGGGGAGTGCGGCCGCACCGACCTCCCGGGCAGCGACCCGTCCGAGATGTACGATAGTCTCCTCCGTCGCGTCGTCGCGCTCGACGACGCGCTGGTCGTCCTCCCGGGACACGACTACGGCCCGACCCCGACCTCCACGATCGGGCGCGAGAAGCGGGAGAACTACACGCTGCAGCCCCGGACGCGTGAGGAGTTCCTCCGCTTCCTGAAGGAGTAGGCCCCGCGATGCCCCCACTTCCGCCGCCGGAGGACCGTACGCTCCGCGCCGTCGGGGCGCGCCGTCGGCGGGCGGGCGTCCCCGACGTGGCCGCGTTCGTGCGGACCCTGCGCACGATCTCCCGGGAGTCGGAGGCGCTCGTCGCGGTCTTCGACGCGCGGGCGATCGCCGGCGAGCGCCATCTCTACTCCGCCTGGGCTCACCTCGGTCGGGCACGGGGACGGGGGGAAAGCCGGCTCCGGGAGCGCGGCGCGGAGCTCGCCCTGTACGTCGCCGGCGACGACCAACTCCCGCGGGCCCTCGAGAAGGTCGGGGTGTCGGCGGGAACGGAGGAGTTCGTCGTCGTCGCCGAGAAGCCCCTCGTACCCGAAGAGCTCCTTCCGCGGTTCGAGCTCGAAGCCGACCCCCGGGCGTACCCGCGCGCACCGGACGTCGCGACCCTCGAGCGGCTCGGGATCGGAGCGGCCGAGCGTGCCGCCGTTCCGCCGGCGGCTTGGGAAGGGCTCGTCCTCGAGCGGGTCGCGCTCGTCGAGCTCTCGGCGCCCGCCGGCCGCGCTTCGGCGCCAAAGCCATAACCCCGGGGAACGGTCGGCCGGACCGCCCGCGGGCGGCCGTGCAGGTGTAATCTAGCGGTAGGATGTCAGCCCTCCAAGCTGACCACCCGGGTTCGAATCGGCGGACCGGAACGATCCGCCGCGAGTCTCCCGGCACCTGCACCTCCCGCCCGTCCGCGGGTCGCCCGGGGGGCGAGGGTTTATTCCGACGACCCCGCTCCGGCTGCTCGCGCTGAGGTAGCCTAGCCCGGTAAGGCGCCAGCCTTGAAAGCTGGTGGCGCTTGCGCCGCGGGAGTTCAAATCTCCCCCTCAGCGCTCCCGCGAATCCGGGTTATATGCGATTTCCGGCTCGGCCGCCTTCCGATGGGGGCCGCCGCGTCGACGCCGCTGATCGACCAGTACGAGGGCGTCAAGGCGCGCTATCCCGGCCACCTCGTGCTGTTCCGTGTCGGGGACTTCTACGAGACGTTCGGCGACGATGCGCGCCTCCTCGCGCGCGAGCTCGACGTCGT
>JASHVA010000022.1 GCA_030039715.1 Thermoplasmata archaeon
CGGGCAGTCGAGCGAGCGCGTCGACGAGGATCTCGAGCCGCTTGTTGGGGGCGACCCGCCCGGCGAAGAGGAGGTACGGCGAGGGGAGGTCCGCGGGAGGCGGAGGGTCCCGCTCGGGGGTCGACCAGGCCGCGAGATCGATCCCGGGCGGCACGATGCGCAGGCGCCCCGCCGGGGCGAACTCCCGGACGAGCGCCGCCTCGTACTCCGTCTCGACGATGATGGCGCGCGCGACCCGGTACGCCGTCGCGCCGAACCCGAAGTCCTGGAGCCGGAGGAGGGCGCGCTTCACCGGCGTCTCGCGGGCGTCCGCGGGATGGTAGTGCATCGACACGACCAGCGGGATGTCCCGGCGTTCGGCGACCGCCGCCGACTGGAGGACGTGGCCGTAGCGATGGGAGTGCGCGTGCACGACGTCGGGCGAGCATTCCGAGAGCGCGTCCATCAGGCCGATCATCATCGGCATCGTGAGACCCGGAATGAGGCGCTTCCGGACCCGGAACCGGCGTACGGGCACTCCGTCGACCTCGGGGGCGTAGTCGGAACGAACCTCCCAGCGCCCTTCGTCGTAGAGGTCGCTCGCGAAGATGCGCACGTCGTCGCCGGCCGCGCGGAGCCGCCGGGCGGTCTCCCGCACGTTCGTCTCGACGCCACCGGGCGCGTCGAAGCGCAACGTCACCCGCGCGATCTTCACGTACGGGCGACCTCCGCGTAGATCGACCCGAGCCGGTCGGCGACGTGGTCCCAGGTGTAGCGGGGCACGACCTCGGTACGGCCGTGTCGGCCGAGCCGGTGGCCGAGCGCCGGGTCGGCCCAGAGCCGCCGGAGCGCCTCCGCGAGCGCGGGCACGTCCCCCGGTGGGACGAGGAGCCCCGTCCGCTCGTCCTCCACGAACTCCGGGATCCCGCCGACCCGGGACGCGATCACCGGCGTCCCCTGCGCGAGCGACTCGAGCAGCACGAGACCGAACGCCTCGTACTCGCTCGGCAACACGGTGAACCGCGCGTCGCGGTAGGCGGCCGCGAGCGCCGCATCGTCCGGGAGGTGGCCGAGGAACCGGACCCTCGAACGGAGCCCGAGGCCGGCCGCCCGTTCCTCGAGGCTCGCCCGCATCCCCCCGTCCTCCCCCACGAGGACGAGCTGCGCCGTCGGATCGTCCCGGGAGAGCGCGGCGAACGCCTCGAGGAGCTCCACGAGCCCCTTGTTGGACGCGAGGCGGCCGACGAACAGCGCGTACGGCCCCGGGATCCCGAAGCGGACCGAGAAAGGCCCGAAGTCCGGCGCGGGCTCGGGGAGCGGAGTGTAGCCGGGCGGGACGATCTCGACCCGAGGGAGCGGGAATCCAAGTTCCCGCAAGAGTCGCTCCTCCTCCCGGGTCTGGACGATGACACGGGCGGCGTCCGCGAGGATCGGGCCGGCGAGCCGCCGGTCGTAGAAGCCACGGATCCGGTGCCGGAGCCAGCCGCCGTGGATCGACCAGATCGGGTGGAAATGCGCCGTCACCACGAACGGCGCGCCGCTGCGCCGGCCGTGGCGGCGGGCGACGGCGACCTGGTTCGTTCCGTAGGTGTGAGCGTGGACGACCTCGGGCCGGTCCCGGGCGAGGGCCGCGTCGAGCCCGCGGAAGAACGGGTAGTGGAGCTCGCCCGGGAGCGAGACGACCCGCAGACGGTGGACCCGCCCGAACGGGGTCGTCTCCTCGCGAGGGACGGAGGGCGGCAGCCGCTCCATCGGGAACTCTCGGTAGAGGTCGCTCGTGTAGACGTCGACGGAGTGGCCCCGCGCGCCGAGACGCCGCGCCACCTCGGCGACGTGACGCTCGACCCCGCCCGGTCCGGGCGGGTACCGGGTGGAGAGTTGGGCGACCTTCACGGACGCGCAGGTACCGCTCCCGTTACTTGACGGAGTCGGCGGGCGGTGCTAAGCGAGCGACTTCATCGCGGCGAGCCGCTGCGCGTACTTCTTGTAGACCTCGGTCGCCCGCGCCACCGACTCGATCTTCACGTACTCGTTGGCCTGGTGGGAGAGCTCCTCCTCCCCGGCACCGAAGATAACGACCCTCGGGTTCACCTGGGAGTAGTGGACCGCCTCGGAGGCGTGGACCAGGACGGCGGTCTCGGCCTGCGCGACGTCCCGGAGGATCTTCACGTGCTCCGCGTTCGGGTCGATCTGCACGGCCGGCATCGCGAGGATCCGGCGCAGCGTGAACGGCGTCTTGATCCGTCGCAGGTGCTCCTCGATCTCGTGGTAGAGCTGGTCGGGGTTGTACGGCGGCGGGAACCGGATGTCGACCTCGGCGGTCGCCTTGTTGGGGACGACGTTGAGCCGCGTCCCGCCGTTGAAGGTGCCGATGTTGAGCGTCACGCTGCCGAGTTCGGGATGCGCGATCCGGCCCTTGAACGACTCGAGGCCGCGCAGGATGCGCATCATCTTCCCGATCGCGTTCTCCCCGAGGTGCGGCATCGCGCCGTGGGCGGCCTTGCCCCGGGTCTCGATGGCAAGGTCGAGGACTCCCTTCTCGGCGTACGCGACCCGGAGCCCCGTCGGCTCGCCGACGATCACGGCCTTCGCCCGGCGAAGGGGCAGCGTCTTCGCGAGCGCCATCGCCCCCTGCATGGTCGTCTCCTCGTCGGTCGTGAACGCGAGGACGACCGGGATCTTCCGGGTGACGAGGTCCTGCGCCGCCTCGAGCATCGCGATCACCGTCCCCTTCATGTCGGCGGCGCCGCGTCCGTACATCCGTCCCGACGCGAGCTGGCTCTGCGAGAAGCTCCAGTAGTCGCCGACCGGCGGCGTGTCGAGGTGGCCCGAGAGCACGACCCCGCCCTGGCCGTACTCCGCGAGGAGCGACGGGGTCTGGGGGTCGCCGAAGAGGGTGTTCCGCATGTGGATCTGGTCGGTGAACGACTGCACGTAGTCGAGCACCTCCTGCTTGTCGGAGAACGGGTCGCTCGGGATCTTGATCAGCTCCGCGAGCATGTCGACCATCTGGCGTTTCATCGGATGTCCGGACCCCTCACCGTCCCGTACGGTCGCCCGCCGGCGAACGGCGTGCCGGAATCGCCGGATGCGTCTTAAAGCCCGTGGCGTCGAGAACGCCACCGACCGGGGTCCCTTCCGCCCGTGCGCTCACGCGGGGGACCGCTCTCGGGGGCGCTCGGGTTCGGGCACGGGCGCTGCGGCCGGCGGGGGCGCGCGGACATCCAGCGCGGGCCGGCTGTCGGCGCTCGCCCACTGGACCGCGGGCATCACGACGTGGCGCCGCGCTTCGAGCCGGCGGCGGAACCGCACGAGGTCGCGGAAGATCTCGCGCATGACCTCCTCGAGCTCCCGCGTCCGGCGGTACCCGAGCGCGATCAGGTTGTCGTGGATCGGGTTGTAGTAGTGCTCCTCCGCCTCCACGCGCGGGTTCGCGGGGTGGTCGATCGTCGGCCGGAGCCGGAACTCCGCGGCGACC
>JASHVA010000160.1 GCA_030039715.1 Thermoplasmata archaeon
CCATCACCGGCCCGCCGCTCATCATCCCCGAGGTGGCGAGGACGATGCACGGCTCCTTCGAGTCGACGATGCCGATCCGCATCGCGGAGGAGTCGACGCGGCGGAAGACGTCGGAGAGGAACGGGTTGTCGCCCTGCTGGAAGATCTGCGTGCGGAGCTGGCTGTTGAGGAACTCGGGGTAGGCGGTGTGGATCGCCGTCGCCTCGAAGATCATCCCGTCGAGGTAGACCGGAACGCGCGGGATCTTCCCCTCGCGCATCCGCTCCTCGAGGACGAGCATCACCTCCTGCGAGCGGCCCACCGCGAAGACCGGGACGATCAGGTGGCCGTTCCGGGAGAGGATCTTCGTCGCGAGCTCGCTGAACTGCTCGGTCGCCTGCTGGCGGCTCGGTTGGATGTCGCGGTAGCCGCCGTACGTCGACTCGAGGACGAGGGTCTCGAGCCGGGGGAACCGGCTCGTGGCGGGGTTGAAGAGCCAGCTCCGCTCGAACTTGATGTCCCCGGAGTAGGCGAGGTTGTGGTCGCCGTCCCCCAGGTGGAAGTGGCAGATCGACGAACCGAGGATGTGGCCCGCGTTGTGCATCGTGAGACGGATGTCGGGAGCGATGTCGGTCGTCTCACCCCAGCGCAGCGGGATCGTCCGCCAGACGAGCTCACGGACGTTCGCCGAGTCGTAGAGGCCGCGTCGGGCCTCCTGGTTGACGACCTTGATCGCGTCGAGGAGCATGAGCGTCATGAGGTCGCGCGTCGGGGCGGTGCAGTAGATCGGGCCCTTGTACCCGTACTTGAGGAGGACCGGAACGAGCCCGCAGTGGTCGAGGTGGGCGTGCGTCACGACCACCGCGTCGAGCGAGTCGAGCGGGAGGAGCTCGGGGGCGTTGAAGAACGGGGTCCGGTCCGATCCCGGGTCGATGCCGCAGTCGATCAGCACCTTCGAGTTCTGGGTCGTCAGGAGGTGAGCGCTGCGCCCGACCTCCCGGTAGCCTCCGAGGGCGGTGTTCCGGGCCCACAGCTTTTCGGGCAACGGGTCTCGCGCGATGCGGATCCCGACCTTTTTCAAGAACGAGCGTCGGTCGTCGAACGAGTTCCGTAGGTGGATGCGGACCTCCTCGACCGTCTTCGACGGGATCGGCGGGGTCCGCACGACCGTCGGCACCCAGCCGATCCGACGCTTCAGGTCGTTCAGCACGGAGCCGCCCCGCCCGATCGCGGCGCCGGGGTTCGCGGCCTCGATCGTGACCTCGCCGGTCTCGGGCTCGAAGAAGAGCTGGTTGATCTCCGCCTCGGGCGGGATCAGCTCGCGGATCTGCTTCTCCGCCTCCTTCGGGTCGGTGAGCGCCGCCGGGTCGCTGCGGACGACCACCCGCCGATGGAGGCGCTGGGCGACCTGGCGCAGGAGGTCGCCGCCCGAGAGGAACGCGTCGAGCTGCTTCGTGTAGAGGACGATCTGCGGGCCTTCCAGCTCGATGTCGGTGACCTCGATCGTCTCCGGGAGCACGCTCTTCAGCGCCTCCCGGGTCTGGTCTATGAGAGAGTCGAAACTCATGTCCTACGGGGAAGGGGTTGCCCGGAACGGGTTCGCCTCGCGCCCCGGAGGGCGGACGTCCTACGGAAGGACGGGAGGCAACGGTATCTTGAGGGCCTTCAGGCGCTTATTAATTTCGTCGTCCGTCAGCTCGTGGTAGTCCTTCGCCGAAATGACGTGGCAGAGGTACCCGTCGCCGCTCGCGCTGTCCCGGCGCATGGCGACCGTGAGACCGCGGAGCGCGAGGTCGACGCCGTCCGACGTCGAGAGGTCGCGGGAGTATCCCTCCTCGAGGACCCCGTAGGCGAACGTCGAGCCCGAGCCGACCGAACAGTACCGGTCCTCGATGCAGCCGCCCGCCGGGTCGACGGAGAAGACGTGGCCGCCCTTCGCGTCGACACCGCCGAGGATGAGCCAGGCGTAGTACGGGTAGAACCGGCTGCCGCTCAGGATGTTCGCGAGCAGCGTCGCGGCCCCCTCGGCGCTCACCGGCCCGTTGCGCCGGAGCCGGTAGAGCGAGACCTCCGCCTTGAGGTACCGGGCCAGGACCTGCGCGTCTCCGACCATGCCGGCGATCGTGATCCCGATGTTCTGGTCGATCTTGAACAGCTTCTGGGTCTGCTTGTTCGCGATCAGCGTCCCGGCCGTGGCGCGGCGCTCGGTCGCGAGGACGACGCCGTCCTTGAGGACGAGTCCGATCGTCGTGGTGCCCTTCAGCAGGCGCTCTTCGTCGGCAGCGGATACTGCGTGCGACATCATCGATGGATCTCCGAGGTGGGAGAGACGACGGGCCGACTCGGGTTCGCTATATAACGGGTCCCCGGCCGATTACGCCCGGGCCACCGAGGAACCTCAAGGGACGTGGTGGCGGCGGTTCCGCGCCGCTCCGGACCGCTCGCGCCCTTCGTGCGACGACATGCGTTAAGTCCTCGCGGGCTTCGCTCTGCCGGATGCAGCGCCACGATGTCGTCGTGGTCGGCGCCGGCCTCGCGGGGCAGCGCGCCGCGCTCGCGGCGATCCAGGCCGGGCGTGACGTGGCCGTCGTGTCGAAGCTCCACCCGTTGCGCTCTCACTCGGGCGCCGCGCAGGGCGGGATCAACGCCGCGCTCGGCAAGGAGGACTCGGTCGACACCCACATCTACGACACGGTGAAGGGGTCCGACTACCTCGGGGACCAGGACGCGATCGAGTTCTTCTGCCAGGAGGCGGGGCCGACTGTCGTCGAAATGGAACACTTCGGCACGATCTTCAGCCGGGCGGACGATGGCTCGCTCGCCCGCCGAGCGTTCGGCGGGGCCGGTTTTCCCCGGACGATCTACGCGGCCGACCGCACCGGCCTCGCGCTGCTCCAGGGACTCTGGGAGCGGCTCGGCACGGAGCGCTTCACGCTCTACGAGGAGTGGGACCTCACCGACATCGTCGCCCGCGAGGGGCGGGTGCACGGCATCGTCGCCTTCGACCGGAAATCCGGGGAGTTCGAAGAGATCGCGGCGAAGAGCGTCGTCGTGGCGACCGGCCCGTTCGGCCGCATCTACGGACGGACGACCAACGCGCACAGCTGCACCGGCGACGGCGTGGCGGCCGCGTACGACGCGGGAGCGTTCCTGAAGGACATGGAGTTCGTCCAGTTCCACCCGACCGCGCTCCTCGAGTCAGGGATCCTGATCACGGAGGGCGCGCGCGGGGAGGGCGGGATCCTCAAGAACGCGCTCGGCGACCGGTTCATGGCGAAGTACGCCCCGCACGTCTTCGAGCTCGCGTCGCGGGACGTCGTCTCGCGGGCGATCGTCACCGAGGTCGCGGAGGGCCGCGGCTTCCCCGGCCCGTACGGGAGCTACGTTCACCTCGAGTTGATGCACCTCGGTCGGGAGAAGGTCGAGAGCCGGCTCCAAGAGATCGTCGACTTCTGCCGGAACTTCGCCGGCATCGATCCCGTCACCGAACCGATCCCGGTCTACCCCGGCCAGCATTACATGATGGGCGGCGTCGGCACGAACAAGCGGGGCGAGACGAACCTGCGGGGCCTCTACGCCGCCGGCGAGGCGGCGTGCGTCTCGATCCACGGCGCGAACCGCCTCGGCGGGAACTCCCTCCTCGAGACGCTCGTCTTCGGGAAGCAGGCGGGGATCGCCGCGGCCGAGTACGCCGCGACCGCGCCGCGTCCCGAGATGCGCTCCGCGGACCTCGACGAAGCGACGGCCCCGCTCCGGGCCTGGTCG